>CAYYMU010000189.1:0-4522 GCA_964472445.1 uncultured Desulfobacteraceae bacterium | reverse complement strand
AGGCGACCAGGGTTCACTTTTTCATGCAAAACAAATCCCCTCTGGGGATAGCCAAAGCCTGATCCTCTGTGCCTGAATAGTTATATGATAACAAATAAAAAAATATCCGTGACAATCAGCGTAGATCGGTGGCCGAGTGATTACAAATTTTTTAAAGACAGGAGATAAATCAGTTGAACTCCATATACTTAATAAAACCTTATCTTGTAAAAAACCGCTACATGATTCTCGCCGGGCTGTTGTGTTTAATTGTTGTTGACATGCTGCAACTTTTTATTCCCCGTATAATAAAAAGGGTTATTGATGATCTTACGCTGTTTCAAATAAACCGGCAACAACTGCTGTCCTATGCCCTGTATATAGTTGGAATTGCCGTAATGATAGGAATTTTCAGATATGGATGGCGACGCTGCCTGATCGGCATGTCAAGAAAGGTTGAACAGGGTTTGAGAAACAGCCTGCTTGACCATATTCAGACCCTTTCGGCCTCATATTTCGATAAAGTAAAAACAGGGGAGCTAATGGCCCATGCCACCAACGATATTCAGCATGTAAGAATGGCTATCGGCATGGGTATGGTTGCGCTGACAGACGCAATAGTGCTGGGTTCCGCATCCGCATGTTTCATGTTCTATATTAATAAGCTGTTAACATTATATGTTTTAATCCCAATGCCGGTGATTGTATTTGGGACCCGTTTTTTCAGCAAAAAAATGCATCATCTGTATCAGGAGGTGCAGGGATCGTTTGCAGATCTTACAGAAGCTGTAAGGGAAAGGTTTGCAGGCATACGCATAATCAAGGCATATAACCTGGAAAAGCAGGAAGCATACAAGATAAATACAATATCAAAAAATTATATTAATAAAAATCTCAGGCTTGTAAAAACTACAGGGTTATTTTTCCCCATGCTGGTTTTCTTTTCCAATATAAGCCTTGCAATCGTTCTTTTCCTTGGAGGCAGAAAAACCATTACCCTTGCCATAACGCCGGGAGATTTTGTGGCTTTTATCAGCTATCTTGGTCTTCTTACATGGCCTATGATGGCAATGGGATGGGTTATAAATCTTATCCAGAGAGGAAGAGCCTCCTTAGACAGAATCAACAAGATTTTAAGCATGAAGCCGGATATTGATGACGCGATTGATGCTAAATCCATCAAACAGATTAAAAACAGCATTGTTTTTGAAAATGTCTCGTTTTCTCATGCAAACAACACTCCTTTGATTTTAAACAATATAAACATAAAACTGAAACAAGGCGATATCCTGGGTATAATAGGTCCTCAGGGCAGCGGTAAAACAACATTGTTAAACCTTATGCCAAGACTCTTTGACGTGTCATCGGGCCGGATTTTAATTGACGGAATAAATATATCCCATATATTGCTTCGCGATCTCAGAGCACTTGTTTCTTTTATGCCGCAAGAGCCCTTTTTGTTTGCAGGTTCAATTAAAGAAAACATATTGCTCGGAGCCACTGAAACAAAAGAGTCTCAACTGATATCGGCAGCAGAAAAAGCCGCTCTGTATGATACTGTAAGGCTTTTCCCCAAAGGCTTTGATACAATTGTCGGCGAAAAGGGAGTTATTCTGTCAGGCGGACAGAAGCAGCGCGTTTCCCTTGCGCGAACACTTATGCATGACAGACCCATTATGATGCTGGACGATCCTGTAAGCCAGGTAGATATGGAAACAGGAAACCTTATTATAAAAACCGTTAAAGCAATGGCCGGCAGAAAAACAGTTATCATTGTTTCTCACAGGCTTTCCGCGGTGCGTTTTGCTGATTTGATTATATCCCTGGACAGCGGCAGAATTGTAGAATCAGGCACTCATGAGCAGTTGATGAAAAACAACAGATACTATGCAAAAACATTTCGTCTTCAGGAAATCGAAGAGGAACTTAATGCGAACTGATTTTGGATATTTTGAAGAAAAACAGCTTGGCAAACCATATGACATGAAGATGCTGAAAAAGCTGTATCCTTTTACAAGGCCCTACAGGCGTCTTTTTTCAGGTTCGATCATGCTTGTAGTTTTAATTGCATTGCTTGATCTTTCTCTTCCATATGTCACCAAGATAGCGATAGATCAATACATAGTGCCTCAATCAGCATTACACAAGCCTGATTCCGCGAGATCAGAAATCAGGTATTTAAATATCGATGCCCCTGATCGAAAAACAAGAAAAATTATCAACAGATATCCGGACATTTTTCAAATTAAAGGCTCAAAAGCCACGATAGAGTTAAATAATCTGTCGAAACTGAGTAAAGAGGATCTTACAGAACTCCGCAAAAAAGATTTTACCGGGTTAAGCATTCTTGCGGGTGTCTTTCTCTGTATAATTGTTTTTAGCTTTGTCTTTAATTTTTTGCAGGTCATGCTCATGGAATATACCGGCCAGATGATAATGCATGATTTAAGAATGCGTCTGTTTAAACACATTCAGAGACTGTCAGTCTCATTTTTTACCAAAAATTCTGTTGGCCGTCTTGTTACAAGGACAACCAACGATATTCAGAACATGCATGATCTTTTCACCTCTGTTATATCATTTATTTTCAAGGATCTGTTCCTGCTTACAGGCATTACACTTGCGCTGCTTTGGATGAACTGGAAGCTGGCCCTTGTTTCATTTACTGTGCTTCCTTTTGTTGTTTTTGCTTCCATGTATTTTTCCGCAAAAGCAAGAGATGCTTTCAGAATCTTAAGAATCAAGATTGCGGAAATAAATACCAGATTTGCGGAAACCATACAGGGAATAAAAATCCTGCAGATTTTTCTGCATGAAAGAGAAAATTACCTGTCTTTTAAAAAGCTGAATCATCAGCATTACATGGCCAGCATGCAGCAGATTCATGTGTTCGCAGTTTTTATGCCGGTTATAGAACTTTTGGGTTCAATAGCTCTTGCAGTCGTTATTTACTATGGGGGCAGCAACATGCTTGAGGGGAAAATAAGCCTTGGGTCGCTTGTTGCATTTATATCATATTTAAAGATGTTTTTCAGGCCAATAAGGGACATTGCTGAAAAATACAATATAATGCAGAATGCCATGGCATCGGCTGAAAGAATATTTCTAATCTTAGATAACCAGGAAAGAATTCCACAGGCTGTTAATGATTCCGGAGATAAAACGCCTGTTTTAACAAAAATAAAAAACATGGTACTGGAGAATGTATCATTTGGTTATACTGAAGATAAAACAGTGTTAAAAAACATCTCTCTTGAAATCCGCGCAGGTGAAACAATAGCCATTGTAGGACGAACAGGCTCAGGCAAGACAAGCCTGATTAACCTTATGATCAGGTTTTACGATCCAGACTCTGGAAGAATAACAATAAATGGAACCAGCTTAAAAAATTTCAAGCTGTCTTCTTTGCGATCAAGAACAGCCATGATAATGCAGGATCCATTTTTGTTTTCAGGAACAATACTGGATAATATTCTTCAGGGACAAGCCAACATTCCCAAGCAAAGTATGGATTCTATCCTGGAACTATCAAACTGTAAAAAACTTATAGAAAAATTGCCGGATGGCCTTAATACCGTGCTTTACGAAGGGGGCACATCCCTGTCAAGCGGTGAACGGCAGTTGATATCAATGGCAAGGGCTTTTGCGCGTGATCCCGACCTTATAATACTTGACGAGGCGACATCATATGTTGATTCTGAGACAGAAGAAAAGGTCAGGCAGGCGCTTTACAGCCTGATTAAAAACAGGACATCTATTATTGTAGCTCATCGCCTGTCAACAGTTAGACATGCAGACAGAATAATAGTTCTAAACAAGGGAAAGATAATCGAAACAGGAACACATGACCAGTTAATGAAGAAAAAAGATTTTTATTTCAGGCTTAATCAGCTGCAGTCAAGTTCATGAATTTCAAACAACTAAAACATAACTCAACAAAATTAACTTGAAAATGTTACATGGAGCGTACTGCGATATTTTTACCACGAAGCACACGAAGTAATCGAAGATAAAGAAAAAATCCTTCGTGTTCTTCGTGGTTATCAATAATAAAATTATCTGAGTTAATGACATTGAAACATGATTTTTGATATATTGTCTGGTTCCCATGCTCCAGCGTGGGGACCCATATGGTAAATACCATTTTCCTTCATTCCGGCGAAAGCAGAATTCCAGACCTTTCAAAAATGAGTTTTACTTATTTTGTAACTATTCAGCCACAGATTTACACAGACCCGCCCGCCACTGCGAGGCACGAGCGGGCAGGTGACCGCAGATAGGTTTAAATACAGTAACTACTCAGGCACAGAGGGGCAAAGGCACAGTGGCACAAAGATTTTTGCCAGACCTGCAAATCTCTATATGTTTTTATTGTGTCCTGAAAAACCTGGTCTTTTGGGCCAGGTCAGAGATAGATGGCTTTGCCCTGGAGTTTTGTGTTTAAAAAAGAAACGTCGAACACCCGTCCGCCTCGCAAGCGAGAGCGTTGCGGGCAGGCAACAAAAGAACGAAGAGCATTGAGTATGTCTCGCGATGGCGGGCA
>CAYYMU010000188.1:0-4547 GCA_964472445.1 uncultured Desulfobacteraceae bacterium | reverse complement strand
ATTATCCCGCCAGCATCAGAAAATTTGTTGCCGGAATAATAAAACAATTTCCTGGAAACATTTCTACTCTTTCCGCCCGGCGGACAATCTGGTAGTATGGAATTCCCAGTTTTTCACTAAAATGCCTTCCGTGGCGACTGATGTCCCTGCTGCCTTCTTTTGTTTCGAAGAGACAAATCGGGCTGCCGTCCCGTACCAGTACAAAGTCCACTTCCCTTTTTTCACGGTCCCGTATATAGTTGATTTCGAACTCACCAAGACCTTTTTCGGTTAACCTTGCCGCCATTCTGATAAGACTTACCGCAATAAAGTTTTCAAATCGATTTCCCCGATCAGGCAGGAGGGACCAATCGTAAAAGTATAATTTAGTTTCTTTTTTTATTGCCCTGATAATTTTTTTGTGCCAGGGGCGTAGAGTAAATATAAGATATAGCGCACTCAGTACCTCGATCCATCGGGCTATTGTTCTCTGGTTATATCCCAGGCCATCGCTCAGCGATTTTATGCTTAGCGGTGAACCAACTTTCGAGGGAAGCAACTCTACCAGCGTTTCAACTCCCCTGATATCCCGGATCTGCGAGAGATCTCTCATCTCTTCCCATGCGATCAATGTTTTGTAATCTTTCTGCCATCGACGGTGAAATTCTTCTTCTCCCCTTAAAAAAGGTTCGGGGAAACCACCGAATTTCCACAGGAGTTCGGATCCTTCCTCTGCCCCTTCCACAATCGCCACTCTTGAGATTTCAGCCAGTTTATCGCCGTCGGCATAGACGTCACCGTTATTGATAACATGTGAAAAATTACCGACTGCTTCTGGAAGGCCCAGAGGAAACATTTGATATGAAAAGTATCGCCCCAACAGAGAGTCACCGGATTTCTGATAGGTATCGAACCGGCCCGAACCCGTTACAAGCAGCTGCATTCTCTCTTTGTTGATATCAAAAAATCCTTTCAGTATGTTCCGCCACTTTTTATGTTTATGGATCTCGTCGAAGACAATCGGAACGGGCTTGCTTTCAAACCTTTCATTGATTATGTTTTTGAAATAAAGTGGATTTCTCTTATACTCCACCATTACCGCCGGGTCATCCCAGTTAAAGTATGTACCATCGGCGCCGGAATTCTTCAACCACATCTGCGCAAACGTGGTCTTACCGATCTGCCTGGGACCAGACAGGAAGATCATCTTGCCGGTAATCATCCTGGGATCAAATATGTAAGTGCTTACGATTCTTTTCATACGGACAATTATGCATGCACCTACATAATTGTCAAGACATTTGTGCATAGGTATACAATGTTGTTGAGTCTGAGAGTTGTGAGTCGAGAGTCGGGGAGTCGGGGAGTCTGAGGGTCGAGAGTCAAGAGTCGAGAGTCGGAGAGTCAAGAGTCGGAGAGCACTTTGGGGATGTCCATTGGTTTATTGGTTTCTCATTTTTGTTTTGGAACCGCGTGAAGGGATACGATCTTTTGAACCGCGAAGTCGCGAAGGACGCTAAGGGTTTTGTGTTTTTGCATGATCGGAACGAACGATCAGGAAAAGAACCATGCCCTGCGGGCAGAAAAAGACGGAGGTCAGTGGTAAGTAGTCGCCTCGGTTGAATTTCCCTGGGGGGGAACCCTATTCAAATGGGTAAAGAGGTCGGGAACGGATGAATAGGATGGTTGGATGATAGGTTATACAAAAAATCAAATTCGTCGTTTCAGGTATGAGTAAAAATCACCTCGTTTGGCTATCATTTGGATAAAGATTCTTTCTTTTTTTTCATCCTTGATATACGCAACTCTAAACTTTTGTCCGGCAATTTTAAAGTGATATGAAAACGTTCCTTTTAAATCCCCGGATAGTCTTTCACCCGCATCGGGGTTTAATAAAATTATAGGAATATATTCATATCTTATTTTTTTACGGATTTGTGGGTCGATTTTTTTTAAATCTTTTTTTACCGCAGGATGATATTCGACTTTATACATCAAACACTTCGTTTTCATTTAAATATTTGACTTTATTTTGCACCAGATCTGTATTTCGTTTCTGAAGTTCTTGACCTTCATCAGTCAAATACATATACAGGGTTTCCATGTCCTGTTTATTCATCCTGCTGATCATATGAGCAAGATTCTTTATTGGTATATCAATTGCTAACTCAGGCATAATATTCTCCTTGTGTTTATTTTATTCTTTATTTTGTAGCATTATATGCTCAGCCTTATTTTGTCAAATTTAAAGATGAAAAATCAGCCGCCAGGCGCTATGGACGCTAAGGGTTTTGTGTTTAAAAAAAGAACATCGAACCCTGGTCGCCTCTGGCGCCGCCGAAGGCGGGTAAACGTCGAACACCCGTCCGCCTCGCAAGCGAGAGCGTTGCGGGCAGGTCGAATTATGGTACGCCTTCGGCGTTTCAATTTTATTAAAGAAATGAGATGAGCGCAGCGGGCGGTAAAATAAGGTCTTATTTGGAGAATGTGGTTTCCGAGATAGATATAAGGAAATCTTCGATGTGCACATGCTGGATGCCCTGGTAGCTGCCGCCTGCCATTTCATCCATTGATATGACCATTTTAGGAAAATTATCGGGAATGGCCAGTAAATTGCCGAATTCTCTCTCCTTAACCTTGTCGTCAGTGATGAGATATGCGACTTGAATATAGAGACGATCTCCCCCTTTTTCACAAACAAAATCCACTTCCTTCTTACCCATATTTCCGACCATTACCTCGTATCCGGCTGATCTTAAATGTACATAAACAATATTTTCCAGCATTTTATTGATGTCCAATGCCTGAAAGCCCACCAAAGCGTGTCGCAGACCGAGATCCTCAAAATAGTATTTTTCGCCAATTTCGAAAATCTTTTTCCCGACAATATCCATTCGGTTTGCCCGGAAAACCAGAAAAGCAGTGGTGAGATAGGAAAGATAATCAAGTACCAGGTTATGAGATACCTTGATCTTTTGTGACTTTAGATAGTTACTTATTTTCCTGGCTGTTACCAGGCTGCCCACATTGTCGGCTAAAAAGCGTGTCAACCTTTGTAGAAAAGAGACGTTCCGAATATCGTAACGGGATACGATATCTTTTAGTAAAATCGCATCCAATATATTCCGAAGATAATCGAAAACAACCTCTTCCTTTAGATCCAAATGGCGTAAATATGGAAGCCCACCAAACTTTAAATATGCTTTGAAGGCCTCTCGACCTCGGGCCAAATTGTGAAATTGAAGAAACTCTGCATAAGTGAGACCATATACCTTGATTTCAACATATCGGCCTGATAGATACGTTGTCAATTCACCTGAAAGCAGCTTCGCATTACTACCCGTACCATATATATCAATCTTTCCTTCTGCCTGGAAACTTCTTAACGCCTTCTCGAAACCATCGATTTCCTGTAACTCATCAATGAAAAGATATAGCTTGCGATCCGACTGCCGGTGCGAATCAACATATGCAATCAGGTCTTCTGCGGTACGTATTGCGGCAAACTCATTCAATTCTTTATTGATGTATATCTGCTGACCTGCAGGGTCCAAAGATGAAATTCGATCCATCAGTTGATACAACAAGTAGCTTTTTCCGACACGCCGCTGCCCGACCAGGATTTTCATTATATCCTTGCCGACAAAAGGCATAATCTTTTGGAGATACAAGGGGCGTTCTATGTAAATTGGTTTGTCATTCATATTTTTGGTTGTTATAACATACAAACAGATGTAGTCAAGAAAAACTATTGATCATACTAAACACTTTACGGGGCAAACTACGCTCTAAACTTTTAAACTTATTTGACCCCAGTACGAACTGCCGGATATTGTTAGACAGGATCCGGTGTAATTTTGAATTCTTAATTTTGAATAAAAAAGCTTTTGAACCGCAAAGTCGCAAAGGTCGCAAAGGTCGCAAAGGGTTTTATTTTTTTATTGGACCCTCCAGAAAGATAGGCGGGCAGGCAGGATTAACCCTCCAGAGGCGGGCAAGCTGGATTTTCAGGATTATTTTTTTGAGAAACTTTGGTTGGCGGGGCAGGCTTCGCCGGCCAAAAATAGTCATCGCTTTGCGAAAAGAACACAATTCTGTGGCTGATAATAAGAGATATAGATATCAACGAAATAATATACCGGATTCAGGGAGCTGTTTTTTCTGAGAAGGATGTTCCTGAGCCGCAGGATCCGTATGGTATCAGCAAATTGGAGGAACAGGTATTGCGTGATGTTGCGGCAGATACAGGTATGGCTGTGGATTTATGATGCCATTTGAAGGGGCAATTGGAAATTGCCTGCTACGATCCCTGGGACTGTAATGTCTTCATCAAGAGATTCCCAGCGTAATGCAAATCCATCCAGCCTTATTTTGACTTCCTTGAGCTGATGATCTGTAGCTTTTGATAGAATTTTAAATCGATCAGCCGGAAATCCAATAATGCGGCTATCTGTTAATTCGATATAAATCCTTCTGCCTTCCGTCCAGGCCTTAATTGCGGCAGGTTCTACAATTTCCATTTTATTTATCTCGGGATTCATTATATTTCCCCATTAAAAGAAGTTGAT
>CAYYMU010000187.1:0-4549 GCA_964472445.1 uncultured Desulfobacteraceae bacterium | reverse complement strand
ATTGCAGAAAGCGAAAGAATGTTAAAGGCGCTGATAAAGTCTTTAGAAAACAAACCCTTGAATCCTTGACCCCTTGAATCCTTGGACCCTCTTCTTCAACTAAATTGGAGAAGAACCTGAAATAGGAGTAGAAAATGGAGTTAAGTCTAATTAATTGGGGAACTAAGAAACCATGGAAAACACTGACAAGTTGGCAGTTCTTATAGATGCGGACAATGCTCAACCAAGCATTGTGGATAGTTTGCTGGCAGAGATAGCAAATTACGGGATAGCCAGCGTCAAGAGAATATATGGCGATTGGACGTCAACCGGCCTGAAAGGATGGAAAGATGTTCTCTTGCAATATTCTATTCAGCCAATGCAGCAATTTGCGTATACAAAAGGAAAAAACGCAACTGACAGCGCAATGATTATTGACGCAATGGACTTATTGTACACCAGTAACTTTAACGGATTCTGTATAGTATCGAGTGATAGTGATTTCACCAAGCTGGCATCAAGAATTAGAGAATCGGGATTATTGGTGTATGGCTTTGGAGAGCAAAAGACCCCTTCCGCTTTTGTTTCAGCTTGTGACAAATTTATTTATACAGAGGTTCTTCGCGCGAAGACCGATGAAAGCGAAGCGATTGTCAAAAAATCCAGCAGGGAATTAAAACAAGCTGCAAAGCTGGTAAGTCTGCTACGAAATGCAGTAGAAGCGTCCTCTGATGAAAGCGGGTGGGCTCATCTTGCATCTGTCGGCAGTAAGATTGCAAAACAATCACCTGAGTTTGATCCGCGTAATTACGGGTATGGAAAGTTGGGTGAGCTGGTTTCTGCAACAAAACTTTTTGACATGGAAGAAAGGCAAATAGGCACTACCAATTCAAAGGCCCTTTATATTCGTGATAAGCGGAAAAAATAGATTTAAACTTAACACATGGAACAGTTGGGGATGTTCATTATATCAGCATGGCTGTTATGCTGTCTGCGAATAACATCCCTTTTTGCGTAAGCGAGCATCGATTTTTAGAAACATTAATAAAACCGTCTTTCTCAAGATATGCTATTTTTTCAGCAAACTTTTGCTTGAAGTTTACCTTGAACTTATCATCAAAACTATCTGTTTTTATACCCTCTTTAAGCCTGAACCCAAGAGAAATAGCCTCTATGATCTGCTGTTCAGAGGACAAAACCTCCTTCCCTTCCATGGAAAGCCTGTCTTTACGTAGATCTTCAATATACTTTAACACACTGCAGGCATTCCAGCAGCGCACAGGCTCTATAAATGAATGTGCTGAAGGGCCAAGCCCTATATAAGGAACTGAGGTCCAGTATTTCATGTTGTGTCTTGACACATTTGCATGCCCGTCTGATCCAATAAGCGCAAAATTTGATATTTCATAATGAACATATTTATTCATGCTTAAAAACGCTGATGCTGTTTGAAACATGCTGGTTACGGATTTGTCAGGCAAAGAATGAAATTCCGTTTTGTGCAGGGCTTTATGCATTGGAGTGCCTGGCTCATATGTAAGCATGTAACAGGAAAGATGCTCAGGCTTGAAATCAACAGCATTTTTAAGATCAAGAATAAAAGATTTTTTTGTCTGTCCGGGAAGGCCGTAAATAAGATCAAGCCCGATATTATCAAAATCAGCTTTGCGTGCCCATTTTACGGCAAGGCTTATATCTTTTACTGAATGAATCCTGCCTAAAAATTTAAGATTTGCCTCCTGAAAAGATTGCGCTCCAATACTGATTCTATTTACCCCTGCGCTGTTAAAACCTTTAAAAGATTTTTGATCCACAGTTCCTGGATTCACTTCCATTGTTATTTCAGCATGTTGTGAAATTCTGAAAAAGCGGCAGGCGTTCTCGATTATTTTACCAATATCATATGGCGTTAAAACAGAAGGAGTTCCGCCTCCAATATAGATTGTGTCAAATATAAAAGGGATATTGCCAAGAATGCGCATCTCGCGAATCAGGGCCTTAAGAAATGCCTCCTTAAGTGACAGCTCTGTTATTGAATAAAAACCGCAATAAGGGCATTTCTTTAAGCAAAAAGGAATATGAATATATATGCCTGACGGCTCACTTTTATCTGCATGCATAATGGTTTTGGTCCAGTTACTCTCATCTTCCGAAAAATAATAAATATTTCAGGCAGGATTACAGGAAGGAGAAAATTTATACAAATCTTTGCGTAAGCTCATCTATGGTTTTATCTGCATTTTCAGGGGTAATTCCAAGCTCCCGGCAAATTTTTTCAACCTTTGCCATTCTGCGGGCATTGTTAACATCATTGAGGCAGTAAAAGACCCCTGTTCTCCTGCCTACCTGATACAGACACCTCTGCTTAGTGTCCATTAAAAGAAATGACCGGATAACAGAAAGCATCTGCTCCTTATCTTCAGGCATGACGCCTTCCACTTCTTCAAAAAGATTCAAAACATGATCGCTTTTTATAATACTTGTAATATTATCAAGGTTTTCAATAAGCATCAAGATCTCTTTGGCTGTCATAAAATCAGTGCATTTTTCAAAATACCCTGCCTTA
Organism: uncultured Desulfobacteraceae bacterium; assembly: GCA_964472445.1. Classification (GTDB taxonomy): domain Bacteria; phylum Desulfobacterota; class Desulfobacteria; order Desulfobacterales; family ETH-SRB1; genus CAYYMU01. The sequence continues at coordinate 2,004 of CAYYMU010000187.1, read as the reverse complement.
TAATCCTCAAAAAGGGGTGCTCTGCGAGGGATTGTCAGGGTTCTGATACGGATAAAATCAGGATTTATACTGTTTAAAGCATCGGCTGTTTCCAGGGCATGAATCTCAGAATACTTTCTTCCTCCAAGACCCGGCATTATATACTCGGAAAGCTCTATGCCCGCGTTTTTCACCTTAATGCCGGCCTTGACATGAGTTTCCTTTTTGACCCCCTTTTTGACCATCTTAAGGACAATATCAGAGCCGGACTCAAGGCCCATGTGTATTCTGTTCAAACCCGCATCTTTTAAAACAGCCAAATCATCAGCATTTATCCTCGCAACTGTATGAGACCGTGCATAGGATGTTATCCTTTTTAGCAAGGGGAAACTCTTTTTAATATGCAGTAGAATCTCTGCCATGTCAGACGGTTTAATAAACAGGCTGTTTGCATCCTGAATAAAAACAGACTGCATGCTGCTGTTAAACCAGTTCACTGCTGCAGAAAAAGCCTGTAAATCGATGTGTTTGATATTTTCTATAATTTTACCGGCATTAAATCTGCTTATGCGTCCCGATTCTCCGGCTGTTTGCTGCAGTATTTTAATATACATGCAAATCAGATCAATATCCTTTTTAACATGTTCGACAGTTCGGATGGAAAAACGAGTTCCTTTGTATAAGGTGCAAAAAGTGCAGCAATTCCATGGACAGTTCCTTGTTACCCGTATAAGAAGACTGTAAGCCTCGCTTGGCGGCCTGATTGGTCCCTGCTCAAAACCATTGTATTGATCTTTTTCTGTCATCGCAGTATATTCTCTCTGAGCTTAAAAAACTTGCAGGTGTTTAAAATATTGTTTATTAACACATTTCATAAAAAGTAGTTTTTTGGACTTTCCGAATTCACCAATATTTTACGGAGAATATTGTAAATTGAATAAAATAAAAACATTTTTTTTAATATCTGTATTTATACTTTTCTCAGTTCTTTCATGCCTTTTTCTTGATGTTATCATATATGCAGAAAAAAGTGCGGATAATGATCATTCAGAAAAAATTGTGGAAATATTACCCGGCCAGAGCTTTTCAAATATTGCCATTCAGTTAAGCAATAACGGTATTATAAAATATCCATTTAAATTTAAGCTGGCAGGACGAATTAAAGGGTATGAAAAAAAAATAAAATCAGGTGAATATATCCTTTCCTCTTCCATGACTCCGATGTCAATACTGGAAACAATAGCAAGCGGAAAGGTAAAGTTATACAAAATAACAATACCGGAAGGTCTTAACATTAAACAGATTGCATTGATTCTTGCCAGAGCAAAGCTGTGCTCTGACACAGACTTTCTAAGGTCGGCAACAGACTCATGCTTTGCGCATGATATGGGAATTAACGCTGAAACTTTTGAAGGATATCTTTTTCCTGAAACATATTTTTTTCCAAAACATATAAGTACGGAAAAAATAATAGCTGCAATGGTTAAGCGTTTCAGGTCAATATTTAAACCTCAATGGCAAGAAAGGGCAACAGAACTTAACCTGTCTATTCACCAGGCAATAACACTTGCATCGATTATTGAAAAGGAAACCGGCTCTGAATTTGAACGGCCTGTTATCTCATCGGTATTTCACAATCGTTTAAAGAAAAAAATGCGTCTTGAAAGTGATCCTACTGTCATCTACAGCATAAAAAACTTTAACGGCAACATAACACTAAAGCATCTTTCTGAATTAACCCCTTATAACACATATAAAATCAAAGGGCTTCCGCCAGGGCCAATAGCAAATCCCGGACTCAAGGCAATACAGGCAGCACTTTATCCTGATGATACTGAATTTCTCTATTTTGTTTCAAAAAAAGACAGCACACATAAATTTTCAACAAATATAAAAGACCACAATAAAGCTGTAAAAAAATATCAACTGCGCCGATAATTTGAGCGCCCTGCCATTAAAATTAAGGATCATCTCCAATTTAGTTGGAGAAAAGGGTCCAAGGATTCAAGGGTTTGTTTTCTAAAA
>CAYYMU010000186.1:0-4553 GCA_964472445.1 uncultured Desulfobacteraceae bacterium | reverse complement strand
GTTGATATGATAATTTTTCGGGAAAATACAGAAGATGTATATGCAGGAATTGAATGGGAAGCCGGGAGTAAGGAAGCAAACAGCCTTATATCATTTCTTAAAAACAACATGAATATTTATATTCCTGATGATTCAGGAATAGGGATAAAACCTATAAGCGAAAAAAATACAAAGAGACTTGTGTCAAGAGCCATTTCATATGCAATTAAAAACAGACTGCAGACAGTGACTCTCATGCACAAGGGTAATATCATGAAATATACTGAAGGGGCTTTCAGCAGATGGGGCTATGAAGTTGCCGTTGAAAAGTTTGGTGACAAAACAATAACTGAAAAAGAGCTCTTTGATAAATACAACGGCATCATTCCTAAAGATAAAGTTGTAATAAAAGACAGAATTGCTGACATGCTTTTTCAGCAGGTACTTCTCAGGCCGGAAGAATATCAGGTAATCGCAACTCCGAACCTGAACGGAGACTATCTTTCAGATGCATTAGCAGCACAGGTCGGCGGCCTTGGCTTAGCGCCAGGCGCTAATATAGGGGATTTTTGTGCGGTTTTTGAAGCAACCCACGGTACAGCCCCAAAATACGCAAATCAGGATAAGGTAAATCCCGGCTCCTTAATTCTCTCAGGAGCGATGATGTTAGATCACATTGGATGGAACCAGGCTTCAGCTTTAATTAGAGAGGCTCTTAAGGCTGCCATAGCTAAAGGCACTGTTACTTATGACCTGGCACGCCAGATAAAAGGAGCAAAAAAAGTAAAGTGCTCTGAATTTGCCGAAGAAATAATTAAAAAAATTGGTTAGCCTTAAAATAAAAACCGGTTTCAGAAAAATCATAACACTCCTGCAGGATGCTGTTTTTCCTGAAAAGTGTCTTGTTTGTGGAAACTTTCTGAAAAATAAACAGGAAAAAGATTTTTCACAGAATTTTTATGATAAAACCTTTTTCGATTTTCAAAACCTGATGAGAGGTTTTTTATGCCCTGCATGCATGAAAGGATTTATTCCTGTTAAATCCCCTATCTGTCCTGTATGCGGAATCATGTTTAAAAGCCGCGAAGGGGAAGATCATGTTTGCGGTGAATGTTTGACCTCTCCAAAAAAATTCAGGATGGCCAGATCCTCAGGCATATATGACAAAGAATTCATGGCTGTAATCCATTGTTTTAAATATAAGGAAAAAATTCAGCTTGCCAGGCCTCTTGGCATACTGCTTTTTTCTGCTTTTATCAAATTCTGGGATATAAACAGTATTGATATTGTCATTCCTGTTCCCCTTCATATAAAAAGATTCAGAAAACGGGGTTTTAATCAGGCTTATCTTCTGGTAAAAGACTGGAAGCAAACTGGTAAAATGTTTAATATCGAATTGTCAGGCATTAAAATTGAAAAAAATGCCCTTATAAGAACAAGGTGGACTGATCCGCAAACAGGTCTTGATCGTAAAAAAAGGATGACTAACATTAAAAATGCCTTTGCTGTAATCAATCAGGCTGCAATCAAAAATAAGAGGATACTCCTTGTTGATGATGTTCATACTACAGGTGCAACCGCTAATGAATGTGCAAAGGTTCTTTTGCGCAGCAAGGCTCAATATGTTGATGTACTTACTCTGGCAAGGGCAATATAAAACATGAAAAACAAACAGCATTTTAAGGCAGGCATTGTTCAGTTTGACGTAAGGCTTGGAAATATTGAGTTAAATCTGTCCTCAGCGCTTAAAGGTATAGATCAACTCAAAGCCCAAAATGCGAATATCGCCCTTCTTCCTGAAATGTGGTCATGCGGCTTTGATAACAAAAACCTGGCCGTGCATGCTGAAAAAACAGATTATGTTATTGACAGACTGACTCAGACAGCATCCCGATATAATATGATAATAGCAGGCTCTCTGCCGGAATCTTCAGGCGGCAGTATTTTTAATACAAATTATCTTGTTGATGGCAATACAGGCGTTGTTTGTAAATACAGAAAAATTCACCTTTTTTCACCTGCGCAAGAGGATAAATATTTCTGCGCGGGCAACAGGGCTGTTGTTTGTGAAACTTCTGCAGGCAGGGTCGGGCTTATGACATGCTATGACCTTAGATTTCCTGAACTCTGCCGACACCTTACTCTTTCAGGCGCCATGCTGATTCTGATTTCAGCGCAATGGCCTCTGGAACGTATAAATCACTGGGATATCCTGCTGCAGGCAAGGGCTATTGAAAATCAAGTCTTTATTGCAGCAGCAAACAGTTGCGGCATTGAAAACAGTATGACATACGGGGGGCATTCTACACTGGTTTCTCCATTTGGAGAAATCCTTGATAGAGCCGGAGAAAAAGAAAGCATAATAAGCTCTGAACTCGATTTTTCAGAAATTTCCAATTTCAGAAAGAAGATACCCTGTTTAACTGCGAGAAGGCCGGAGGCATATGGGTTCTAAAATCTTAAAACTAAAAGACCTTATAGATAAAATAACACATATTCGCAGGTCCGGCAAAAAAATCGTTTTCACAAACGGATGCTTTGATATAATGCATGCCGGTCATGTTCGCTATCTTGCCGCAGCAAAATCTGAAGGAGAAATCCTTATAATAGGAATGAATTCCGATAAATCCGTAAAATCAATAAAAGGAGAAAAAAGACCTGTTACGCCACAAAATCAAAGAGCAGAAGTTCTCGCAGGTCTGCAGTGTGTTGATTATATTGTTTTTTTCGACGAACCGGATCCTTTAAGACTGATTCAGACAATAATGCCTGATGTCCTTGTCAAGGGAGAGGACTGGACTGAAGATAAAATAATAGGAGCCGATTTTGTAAAAGCAAACAAAGGCAAAGTTGTAAGAGTTGCGCTTTACCCTGATATTTCAACATCCTTGATAATTGAAAAAATTATCAAGATGTATTGTTAGATGGATCAGGAATTGTGTTATGATTCTAAAAGAAAAAAACGGGGTCTTATTTTTCCAGTTTCCCGGTCTTGCCGGATTTTCAGGTATATGGCACGGCATATTTACAAAAAACGGCGGATGCAGCCAGGATTTTTATAAAAGCCTTAACGTAAGTTTTGGTGTTGGTGACAATAAAAACCATGTTAAGCAAAACAGAAACATTGTTTCAAAATGTATTGAAGAAAATGAACTTGTGTTCGCTGATCAGGTACATGGAAACAATGTATTAATACTTTCGAAAAATAATCGTCATCATGTTGACCAGGCTTTTGGCGAACCTGGTGTGGGAGATGCCATTGTCACAGATATCCGGAAAAAATTCCTCGTGATTCAGGTAGCGGACTGTCAATCTGTACTCATGTATGACCCGTCACGGCATGTAGTCGCAAATGTACATTGCGGGTGGCGCGGAAGCATAAAAAATATCATAGGTAAGACAATAAAAATAATGACCGATAAATTTGGCTGCGATGCATCCAATATTGTTGCAGGCATATCTCCTTCACTTGGCCCATGCTGCGCCGAATTTATCAATTATAAAAAAGAAATTCCAAAAAAATTGTGGAAATACAAAGACAGGTCAAATAATTTTAATTTCTGGGCATTAAGTATTGACCAGCTATGCAATGCCGGACTTTTAATAAAAAATATCTGTTTAAGTCAAATATGCACGAAGTGTAACGAAAACCTGTTTTTCTCTTTTCGAAAACAAAAAACTACAGGAAGAATTGCAACAGTTATAGGTTTAATGTATGATTCAGGAAAAAGCTGAAATCTTATTTAACAAAAATGAAGGGCCTTCATACTTCAGGCTTGGTTTAAAGTGTCATGGTGATTATTCAAAGGCAAAACCAGGCCAGTTTATAATGGTTCACCTTTCAGATCAAACCACCTCGATTCTTCCCAGACCATTTTCAATACACAGACTTATTACCACAGACAGCCGTATAAAAGGTATTGAACTGCTTTTTAAGGTTGTTGGGAAATGCACTGAAAATTTGTCAAAATACAAGAAAGGAGACTGTCTTGATATTCTTGGGCCGCTTGGCACCGGCTTTATAATCCCGGATAATTATCAGCGTATATTCATAGTTTCCGGAGGCATAGGTGTTGCCCCGCTGTTTTTTTTAGCTTCATCACTACAGCCAAAAATGATTAATCCTTCATCATGCAGACTCTTTCTTGGAGGAAGATCAAAATACGACATACTGTGTCTGGATGATTTTTCAAGGCTTGGCATGGCAACCAATATATCCACCGATGATGGGACATTGGGAGAAAAAGGGCTTGTCACTGATCTGCTTAAAAAAGCTGTAAAGGAAAACCATCCAGATATCATATGCGCGTGCGGTCCTCTGGCAATGCTTGGTTGTGTTGCAAATATTGCTAAAAAATATGCCGTGCCCTGTCAGGTATCTATTGAGACAATAATGGCCTGCGGTATTGGTGCCTGTCTTGGCTGTGCAGTTAAAAGTAAAAAAGAAACCGGGAAATATCTGCATACATGTATAGACGGTCCTGTTTTTAATTCAGACACTCTTGATATCTGGTAGCGCCGGCATTTCAGCTTTCAAACTCATTTTTATTATAAAGCAGACAGGTTGTTAAATT
>CAYYMU010000185.1:0-4581 GCA_964472445.1 uncultured Desulfobacteraceae bacterium | reverse complement strand
TAATTCGACGTTGGAAGTTCGATGTTCGACGTTCCTTCAGAGATTTGCAGGTCTGGCAAAAATCTATGTGCCTCTGTGCCTGAGTAGTTGCTGTATTTAAACCTATCTGCGGTCATCCTCCAAAGGCGGACAAGTCTGTGTAAATCTGTGGCTGAATAGTTACTAATATTTTGGATATATATTAACATGAAATCCTGTCAATGTGCAATTTTATATTTCTTGTAATATCTGAAAGTTAGAATTTCAGGGTAATCCACAAGAAAAATCAAATTTGATGGCGTTGTAAAAAGTTATCACTCCGCTGAAAACCGGAGTGATAACTACCCGTAACTGTTTGAAAATACTGAAATCCGGCTTTCGTCGGAATTACGGTTAAGAGGCATTTTGGATTTTCTACGACCCCATCAAATTTTATTTGACAATAAATATGTATTTGATTATATTTCCAGTTTTATTTTAATAAAATGCAAAGGGGGTGATTCCAATGGTTTGTACAACGATAAAGGAAGGTGTTGAATGTCCTTTTATGACAAAAAAAGGGTGTTCTTATAATGGCGGGATTTGCCATAAAGTAGTTGATCAGTGCAACGGCTGCAACCGCACCGTAGAGTTTCCAACTGGCTGGTATTGTGCAATATCTCCTGAACCTTCATTAAAATGGAGAAATGGCGCCTGCAATTTTGCCTCTCATGTTTCCGCTGCAGTAGCTGTCGTAAAAACAAAAATCAATCCGCTCAAGGCATCTAAAAGAGGGGGTAGATAATGTTGTTTTTAATTTACACGTAAACCCCGTTCAGTAATGTGGCGGGGTTTTTTATTGTAAAAAATAGTATTTTGTGTAAGATTTTCGGTGTTGGGAAAGCCGGTTTTTTGATTTAAATTTAATCAGCAGTTAGTTTTTGCAGGAAATATACTTGAAACAGGAAGGAAATTCTATTTATGAACCCCATTGCAAAGCAGCTTAATGATACAATCACAGCAGGCAATTCTTATATAATGGAGATGTTGTCTGATATAGGGAAAGAGCTGTTTTTCCCAAAAGGAATTTTAAGCCAGAGTGCAGAGGCAAAGGAAAAGGCTTTTGAGTTAAATGCAACCATAGGAATCGCAAAGGAACACGGAAGAACCATGCGTTTCAATTCGGTTATGGAGGCAATTAACGGAATAGCTGCAAAGGAGTCCTTGACTTATGCTCCATCCTTTGGAATTGCCGGACTAAGAAAAGTATGGCGGGATTCAATCTTTAAAAAAAATCCCTCTCTTGCAGATAAACACATAAGCAACCCTGTTATTACCTGCGGTATAACTCATGCTATAAGTATGGTTGCAGACATGTGGATAAATCCGGGAGACGTAATCATACTGCCTGATATGATGTGGGGCAACTACAACCTTATCATGAATGTAAAAAAACAGGGGAATATAACAACTTATCCGCTTTTTTCAGAGGCCGGGGGATTTAATCTTAAAGCCTTTGAGAAAAAGGTTTTTGATGAATCAGAAAAACATGACAAAATAATAGTGCTGCTTAACTTTCCGCATAATCCCACAGGTTATACAGTAACAAAGGATGAAGGAGATAGTATTGTTAATATCTTAACTGAGGTTGCGGGTAAGGGTACAAATGTAATTGCAGTTACAGATGATGCTTATTTTGGACTTTTTTATGAGGAAGAAACACTTAAAGAATCACTCTTTGGAAAATTTTGTGATAAGCATCCCAGACTGCTTGCCATAAAGATGGACGGGGCTACAAAGGAAAATTATGTCTGGGGTTTAAGGGTGGGTTTTATTACTTACTCCTGCATGGCGGATGGAGATACTGCGCCGGTATATGATGCCCTTGAAAAGAAAACAGCCGGTTCTATCAGAGGCTCAATATCAAATTGTTCCCATCTTGGTCAATCCATTGTGTTGAGGTCCATGCAGCATGAGGATTATCCAACAGAAAAAAAAGAAAAATTTGAAATATTAAAAAACAGAGCAAAGCGAGTAAAAACTGTTTTATCTGATCCAAAATACAATGATGCCTGGGATGTTTATCCATTTAATTCAGGTTATTTTATGTGTATAAAATTAAAATCAACAAATGCTGAAACTCTGAGGCTGCATCTTTTAGATAAATACGGGGTAGGACTTATTTCCATAGGCGACAGAAATTTAAGAGTAGCCTTTTCCTGCCTTGAAGAAGAAGATATCCGCAAATTATTTGATATTGTACTGCAGGGAGTAGAAGACCTCAAAAGCATGAAACAATGAGATTGGCAGCCGTCGACATAGCCCATGCAGGCAAATGGATGCTTAATTTTGTTGCAATAGGTATTATCGCAGGATTGGGATCCATTGTTTTTCATTACCTTTGTCAGCTGGGGCTTCATTATTTTATGGATCTTATGGCCGGCTATCGACCACCTTCTCCTGCTGGTGAACATCATCTGCTCAGTCCAACCAATACTCCTTTTAATCGTTATATCCTTTTATTTCTTCCCGCTTTTGGCGGCATATTAAGTGGATGGCTTGTATATACTTTTGCACCTGAAGCAGAAGGGCATGGTACAGATGCAGCAATTGAGGCATTTCACGAAAAAGGCGGGTTTATTCGTGGCAGAGTTCCAATAATCAAAACAATAGCCTCTGCCATTACTCTTACAACCGGCGGATCAGGCGGTAGAGAAGGGCCTATAGCCCAGATAGGAGCCGGTTTTGGTTCATTTCTTGCGACAAAGTTAAAGCTGTCGAACCGGCAGAGAAGGATAATGATGGCTGCGGGAATCGGCGCAGGCGTTGGAAGTATATTCAGGGCGCCCCTTGCAGGGGCTATTTTTTCCGCAGAAGTGCTTTACAGAGATCCTGAACTTGAATCCGAGGTAATAATTCCTTCCGGAATTTCTTCAGTAGTGGCTTATTGTATGTATTGCCTGGTATTCGGGTGGGGGACTTTGTTTGACTCCCCTGATTTTCATTTCCATAATCCACTTGAACTTGGGCCTTATATTATTCTTGCGTTTGTGGTTGTAGGCACGGGAATATTATATATTAAATCATTTTATGGTGTAACCAGCCTTTTTAAATCCTTTAAAATTCCAAACCATATAAAACCTGCCATAGGAGGGATTTGCACAGGAATAGTGGGTTTCTTTTTGCCACAGACCCTGGCTTTTGGTTATGGTTTTGCTCAGCAGGCTCTTAACAATGAATTGACTATTCCATTTCTTTTTCTGCTTGCTTTTGGCAAGATAATTACCACTTCATTTTCAATAGGATCAGGTGGAAGTGGAGGGGTGTTCGGTCCTTCGATTGTTATAGGCGGAGCAATGGGCGGTGTTGTCGGAAAGCTTTTTCACCAAATCATGCCAGGCATTGTAACACAGCCGGGCGCTTTTGTCGTAGTTGGCATGGCAGGTTTTTTTACCGCTGTTTCAAACACGCCGATTTCAACAATTATATTTGTCAGCGAAATGACCAATTCATATCATCTGCTTTTGCCAAGTCTTCTTGTATGTTCTCTGTCATACATACTTGCCCAGAAATGGACCATTTATAAAAAGCAGGTTAAAGGAAGAATCAATTCTTCGGCTCATCTTGGAGATTTTTTTGTAGATATTCTTCAGGCCATAAAAGTCAAAGACCTTATGCATATTGTGAAAAAGGTCGATTTAATACCTCAGGATATGAGTTTTTTAGATTTTAAAAAGTATTTTTCAAAGACAAAACAGCACTATTTTCCGGTTATAGATAAGGATGAAAGACTTATAGGAATATTTTCCAGCACTGATATAAGGGGCGTATTGTTTTCCAGCGAAATTGAGCATCTGGTTTTGATGAAGGATATTTGCGTGTCTGATATCATCGTAGCCACTCAATCTGATGATTTAAACACAGTGCTTCAAAAATTTACTACAAAAAATATTGATAGCCTTCCTGTAGTTAAGGATGATGATCATCAAAGTCTTGTCGGTATGCTGAACAGGAGAGAGGTTATTGCATTTTACAACCAGCAAATACAAAAAATGAAAAACAAGGTTAAAGAATAGACGGTAACTTTTCAGTTTTAATGTAATGCGGCGCACTCTTCGGTGCCTTGCCGCCTTTGATGGTATAATAATAGGCATACGTCATCGGGGTTTTGTCTGACAGAATGTCTCCGCCTATAACTCTTCCGAGAAACATGGTATGACTGCCGATATCCATCTGATTTATCAGTTCACACTCCACGAAGGCTGCGACAAAATCCTCCATGACTATAGGCGCGCCGTTTTGTCCTGTTTTAATATTGATCCCCTCAAATTTGTCAATATCTCGACCCGACTTAAACCCGAATTTGCCGATTATGCCTGCAGGGGTATCCTCCGACAAAACCGAAAGAGTAAAAACCTTGCTGTTTTCTATGAATTCATGTGTCAGATTGTCGTGATTTACGCATGCCGCGATAGTTGCAGGCTCCGAATTTGCCTGCATAACGGAGTTTACGATCTGGCCATTAAATTCATTATTTTTTCCGGATGTTAATATATACATCCCGTAGCTGATTTTATGCAGAGCTTGTTCGTTCATGAATTATTCTCCTTCTCCTTGCAATAA
>CAYYMU010000184.1:0-4599 GCA_964472445.1 uncultured Desulfobacteraceae bacterium | reverse complement strand
TGTCAAGTTGAGACCTTTGCAAAACCTCCCCTTTTGCCCAATTACTGCGTCAGGCCCCAGTACCATCTGCCGGAGCTACGGGGTAAACTCAAATTTTAAGCCTCGAAATACTCAATGTATTCCTGCGTTTAAACCTGATTTAAAATTTGGTCGCCTTCCTTGAACTTGAACAAAATTGAACATTTTTCAAAGGTCTCAAGTTGAATGAAGAGCGGCAAATAAGGATATCACCTCTCTATCTTGTTTATGTCGTGGTCGTTTCCTGAACTATTTTGGATGAAGTTCATGCCTATATATGTATAATGAAAACCGGATAATATTGTAAATCCTGCGGTAATCCAGTATAAAATCCATTCAAGTAGATCTTCTATTGGAATTTTTGGATCAAGAAGAACAAGAAAGATTGTGCATATCTGGAAGACGGTTGTCAATTTGCTTGTTATTCTTGGTCTGATTTCAAATTTTATATCTGTCATGGCAAAAATGGCCACACCCAACATTATAAGAATATCGCGACTTATTACAATAACAGCGAGCCATTTTGGAATGCTTTTAATAGCAGCCAGAATAATAAACGAACTGGACAAAAGCAATTTGTCTGCCAGGGGATCGAGATAAGCCCCTAATACAGTCCGCTGGTTCAGATATCTTGCGATAAGTCCGTCAAAGCAGTCGCTTATTGCCGCGATTGTGAATACTAACAGCGCAAAATGAAACATATTCTTAAGCAGGAAAATAACAAAAAGTGGTACAAGCAATATCCTGATGACGGTTAATATGTTTGGAATATTTATTACAATTTCTTTTTTTTTCAATTCAAATGATTGTCCTGTTTTAAAATTATAAGTTCAATTCTTAAAAGCCTTTGCGACACTTCGTATATATTAATACCAAACAAATCAAACGCGTTAATCATAATGGCGTCTGCAAGCTCTTTGGCATTTCCATTAAAATCAGCTAAAATAACAGCTTCATCAGCCCTCATTTCCTGGAGTTGAATGCTGTTTACGCCAGTTATATTAGTTAGGGTTTTACGAAATTTTACAAAATTTGCAAAATTACTGATTCCCTCAACAACGAGTTTAATATTAACGGGGTCCTTTATTTCCTTACGCCATTCTTTAATTATTTGAAGGCTCAGATCCTTGCCTGCAAGAGCTCCTGCATCTGCAATTGCAGACCTGTTGCCGGCGATTTCGTCTGCACTGGCGGAAACCGATGTTTGCTCTGTAAAGGCAATTTCATCGCCTGTATCTGTTCTAAATGCCCGAACCGTAACATTCCCTTTGAATGATTTTATGTTTTTACCCATAATATTGGGTCCTCTGCGGGCAGCAGATTTTCCGACTATTACTACATCTGCATTAAGTTTAACTCCGAGTTTAACAGCCTCCCTGTAATCTAATTCAGGCCCCATGCTCAAAATTTTATCAGCCTCTTGATCTAAAACAGCCTCTTGATCTAAAACAGTCTCCTGGTCTAAATCAGTCTCTAATATTAAAGCCTTATCATCTATCTTTTGATCAGGATTATTTTCCAGGTTCAGGGTTTCATCTTTCAGATTTTGAGCCAGAGTATCATAATCAACTATCAAAAGCCCTTTTTTTATCATTATTTCAGCCATACTTCTTTCTGCAGTGGTTTTAACTGAGGGCATACTTTTTCCCCACCAGTATTGGGGCAAACTGTTTTCAGAATTTTGTTCTGCAAGAAAGAACAGCACCCTGGGCATAAATTTTTTGCCTATCATAATACCTGTAGTTGAAAGCTGCTGCTGAATGCTGTCAATGGAAATGGTTGCCTGAACTATCACTCTGTACCTATTTCCGGACAAAGTTTCTGCCAGCACTTTGTATCCTCTGACAAATTCTTTAGTATTATATAAAATTTCATTTACAACTCTGAAGTTTTGAACCAGAGATTCAAACGGCAGAAAATCTATTGTAACATTTTCTATTGCTGAGAACAGGCTGTTTGTGATTGCCTGGCGCCTTGCGGCAGCAGTGTCGTTTTTGTATATTCTGCTTGTTCCTATAACCAGAACCTTTTTTGAGTGTGGCGGTTCTTGAGCTTGAATGCCCTCAGACATTACTAATAATAGAAAAAAAACAAAAAGAGATATTGGCTTTGCAAATTTCATTTTTAATATTTCCGTGATAAAGCGTAATCAGCGATATTTATAAGTATTTTCCTTGTTGCTGATGGCTTGAAAACCCCGGTAAGAGATTTTTTCGCCTTGATTATATGTTTTTTTGCCAATTCTTCAGTATATTTAATGCCTTTATATTTATCCAATAATTTTAATAAAATTTTAAATTCTTCAAAAGAAAAATCTTTATTTTTTATAATTCTTTCCATTATGGCCTTATCCTTTGAATCAGCCTGTTTTAAAGCATATATGACCGGCAGTGTCAATTTGCCTTCTTTCAGGTCAGCACCTGCCTCCTTTCCGAGAATATCCGCATTTGATGTATAATCGAGCAGATCATCAGCCATCTGAAAAGCAAGGCCAAGGTTTAACCCATAATCTGATATTGCTTTTTCGTGTTCTTGGCTTGCACCGGCTATAATAGCGCTTGTCTGACATGCGCCCTGAAAAAGCATGGCTGTTTTATTTTCGATAATTTCCATGTATTCCTCTTCTGTCAGATCAATATGCCCCTTTTTTATAAGCTGATGGATTTCTCCTTGTGACATGTTTTCTGTAATTTTTGAAATGATTTTAATTACACTAATTTGTCCTGTATCAGATGCGATTGAAAGAGCACGTGCGAGAAGAAAATCACCCACAAGAACCGTTATGGAATTGCCCCAGATTGAATGTGCCACTGGTTTGCCTCTGCGAAGGGTTGCTTCGTCCACAAGATCGTCATGCAAAAGTGTTGCAGCATGAAGATATTCAAACATTATTGAGAAGGTTTTATCGAAATCTTTGCTTCCGCATATTCTGGCCGAAAGAACCATCAGTAATGGCCTTAGTCTTTTGCCGCCGGCAAACAGTATATGGCTGGCTGTCTGTGAGACCAGATCAAGATATGGTTTTAAATTCTCTTTAAGTGCTGTTTCAATTTCTTCAAGGTCATCTTTTACTGCATCAAGAATTTTATTTTTAAGAATATTCATACGGTTTTCCTATAAGGTCATATTCAAGCGCATCTGTAATTTTTGCGTTTACAAAACATCCCGGCTTTAAACGGCTGGAATTCAGGTAGGTAACACCGTCCACTTCAGGAGCCTGAAAAGCAGCGCGTCCGGAAAAAATATTATCCTCTACTTTTTCTTCCACTAAAACTTTTATAACCCTGTTGATTTGTCTGCGGTTATTTTGCAGGGATATTTTTGCCTGACTTGACATGACAAGATCATGGCGCTTTTGGGCTATTTTCCGGGGAACATGTCCAGACAGTTTGTTAGAAGGAAGGTCTTTTGAATCTGAATAAATAAAAGCACCCATATGATTAAAATGCATTTCTTCTATGAAATTTAAAAGCTGCTGAAAATTTTTGTCTGTTTCTCCGGGGAAGCCTACAATAACAGTTGTTCGAATCGCCGCATCAGGGTCAAGCGATCTTATTTTTTTTATAAGCCTGTAGAGATCATCACGCGAATATCTGCGGTTCATTCTTTTTAAAACAGGCCGGTTTACATGCTGAACAGGGAGATCAAAATATGAGCACACATTATTGTGCGCGGCAACTGTTTCTATAATAGGTTCTGTTATGCTTTGCGGATGTCCATAGAGGATTCTTATCCATACATCCTGTGATATTGCTGCAATGCCCTTAATCAAAGTGCAAAGGTCCGTTGATGCGCTTAAATCCCTGCCGTAATAAGTTGTATCCTCGGCAACCAGTATTAATTCCTTTATGCCCGACAGAATCAAAGATCTGGCTTCGGCAATTATATCTTCGGGGGGACGGCTTCTGTATTTTCCCCTTAGTCTTGGAATAATACAGTATGTGCAGTTGTTATTGCATCCTTCTGCGATTCTCAAATAGGCTATATGCGGAGAGCTGTATATCCTCGGAGTATTTTGCGTCTGAAGGGAAGATGTATTTGGATTCGGCAAAAGACACCTTGAAATGTTCGATGTTTCACCTGCAGCATCTGCAATTTTGTCAAAAGCTCCTGTGCCGAGAAAATAATCAACTTCCGGGAGGGCAGATACTATTTCTTCTTTAAAACGTTCCGGAAGGCATCCTGTTACAATCAATTTTTTACATTTACCGTTTTTTTTAAAGCTTGCTAATGCGAGTATGGTATCAATTGATTCATTAACGGCAGGCTCTATAAAACTACAGGTGTTAACGATTATTATATCGGCTTTTTCAGGATCTTGTGTGATTGACCACCCTGCTTTTTTGAGCAGACCCAGCATTACCTCGCTGTCAACAAGATTTCTTACGCAACCCAGACTAACTAAATGCAGTTTCATCGCCGCTTATGATAATTGGTCATTTATTAACCTTTTGATCTTGATGAATTTGTAAAAAGCTCCACTATGCCGCTTTGCAGAACTTGAAACCGGAATAACTTTTGAGCACTCAGTCTTCAGTTATGATTAAATTAAAATTAGAAAACTGTTTGAATGTATTAGAA
>CAYYMU010000183.1:0-4706 GCA_964472445.1 uncultured Desulfobacteraceae bacterium | reverse complement strand
CTATCTGGGTTTGCAATTTATCAGGCACAGAGGGGCAAAGGGACAGAGGGGCATAAGTTTTTTGCCAGACCTGCAAATCTCTATATGTTTTTATTTTGCTTTGTGCCACTGTGCCTTTGCCCCTCTGTGCCTGAATAGTTACTTTAATTTAATCATAACTGAAGACTGATTGTTTAAAGTTATTCTGGTTTCAAGTGTTGCAAGGCGGCATAATGCAACTTTTTACAAGTTCGTCAGGCTTGGAGACCTTTAAAAAACTTTACAATAATCTTATCTTGCATTATATCTACGTCTTCTCCGAGTTATTTTCTATGGTACAAACAGTCGAGAGCTTTAAAAAAGGGGTTTAGTGAAAGGCAGAAAGATATAGCAGAAAAAGGCTATAAATAATTACAATAATTATTAGTATGATAAGAGGAAAACATGGATGATTTAATTACACTGGTTCTTGCTACAAGTAATAAAGGTAAAACATCTGAGATTAGAGATCTTTTAAAAGACTTTCCGGTTAATACTAAAAACCTGGATGATTTCGGCCAGCTTCCTGAAGTTGAAGAAGATGGAGATACCTTTGATGAAAATGCTTACAAAAAATCAAGCTTTACAGCCAGAATTTTAGGACTGCCGGCGCTTTCTGATGATTCAGGCTTGCTGGTCGAGGCTCTTGGAGGTGCTCCGGGAATTCATTCAGCCCGATACGCAGGAGAAAACGCAACAGATGAACAAAAACGCGTCAAGCTTCTGCATGAAATGGAAGGAATAACCGATCGCAAAGCGGCATTTGAATGTGTAATATCCATATCGGTTCCAACCGGATATGCTTTGACATATGAGGCACGCTGCGAAGGATTGATAGCCAGCGAGCCTGCCGGCTCAAACGGGTTTGGATATGACCCGGTTTTTTACTATCCTCCACTTAAGAAAACATTTGCGGAAATAACCATGGGGGAGAAAAGTCATGTAAGCCATAGAGGAAAAGCCTTAAGAGAATTAAGGGATGAATTCGACAAGGTTCTGACATGGATACGCCAGAATATGCCTGTTCAATCTAAATTTCAATGCGTTGAAGATGAAAATGATTAAAGATCTGATTAAAAAAAACAGAAGCTGCAGAAAGTTTTATCAGGAACATAAAGTAACTGTAAAGACCTTGAAGGATCTGGTAAATCTTGCGAGGTTGTCGGCTTCTGCGGCGAATTTACAACCATTAAAATATATACTTTCCTGTAATTCCGAAAAAAATGGTCTTATCTTTTCCTGCCTTGCCTGGGCAGGATACATCAAAGACTGGTCAGGACCAAAAGACGGGGAAAGACCTTCAGCCTATATAATCATTCTCGGCGATACAGATATAAGCAAAAATTTTTGGTGCGACCATGGTATTGCGAGCCAGAGTATACTGCTGGGCGCAAGAGAAAAGGGTCTTGCAGGATGCATGCTTGCAGCAGTAAACCGGAGAAAACTTCGTAAGCTTTTAGACATACCTCTCAGGCACAAAATACTTCTTGTTCTTGCAATCGGAAAGCCAAAAGAAAAGGTCGTGCTTGAAACAGTTGCTTCAGATAAAGACTCGTCCTCTTCTTCGGAAACAGGGGATAATATAAAATACTGGAGGGATATCAGGGAAGTTCATCATGTGCCTAAAAGAAAATTAAATGATATTATTCTGAATTGCTATTAAAAAATGTGGATACAGTAAAACAAAAACCCATAATTTATACAATCTTCAGCAGCCGTATGCTTGTGGCTCTTATTATGGGTTTTGCCTGCGGCTTGCCCCTTCTTCTTACCATAACTGTATTACAGGCATGGATGAAGGAGCAGGGAGTAGATCTAACCGTAATCGGAATGATGGCTCTGGTAGGCCTGCCCTATACTCTGAAGTTTCTATGGGCTCCTTTTTTAGACCGTTTTACCCTTCCTTTTTTAGGGCGCCGCAAAGGATGGCTGCTGATAGCTCAAATAGCGCTGTTATTAGCCATTGCGGGTCTCGGCCTTACTCAGCCAGGAAAAGATCCATGGATGGTTGCTTTTGTTGCTTTTTTAGTGACCTTTTTCAGCGCTTCCCAGGATATAGTTGTAGATGCCTATAGAAGAGAGGACCTTGCTGATGAGGAGCTTGGATTAGGCTCCTCTCTTTATATCAACGGATACAGGGTGGGAATGCTGCTGGCTTCCGGAGGAGGCCTGATCCTGGCCGATCACATTCCTTTTTCTCTTGTTTATGTTATAATGGCAGCATGTATGCTTCCGGGTATTCTTACAACTTTTTTAGCAAGAGAACCCGCACTTGTTGCCGGAACCCCACAGACAATAAAAGAGGCTGTTTTTGCTCCATTAGAGGATTATTTCAGTCGTAATGGGGCTTTATATATACTGGCCTTTATACTTCTTTACAAAATAGGCGATACCATGGCAAGTGCCATGACCATACCTTTTTATCTTGATGTGGGTTTTTCAAAAACAGAGATCGGAACGGTGGTCAAACTTTTTGGTTTCTGGGCTACAATCGCAGGCAGTCTGATCGGAGGAACTATCATGCTTCGCATGGGGGTTATCCGAAGCCTCTGGTATTTTGGTTTTCTGCAGGCTGTTTCAACAGCAGGTTTTGCTGTTTTAGCGCATATCGGACACAGTGTGCCGGTACTGTCGGCTGTAATTGCCTTTGAAAATTTAAGCAGCGGCATGGGAACCGCGGCTTATGTTGCGTTTATGGCGAGTATTACAAATAAAAGGTTCACTGCTACACAATATGCTCTTCTCACCAGCCTGATGGGAGTTCCAAGAGTACTGGCTGCTGCTCCAACCGGTTTTCTTGCAAAAAGTATTGGATGGGAAGCTTTTTTTATAGCATGTACTTTAATCGCAATTCCCGGAATGATTCTTTTGCTTAAAGTTGCGCATCAGGATACACATATATAACAAATTAAAGCTATGAATGATAATTCACAAAATAAAAACTCAATAAAGTCGATACAAAGTCTGGCTGAACAAAGACAGGAGATCCTTTCTCTTCAAGCAGAAAGGGCGCTGGATCGTATTCTGGGTGCGCCGGATCCAACCGCGCTTGTACATTCATTTCCAGAAGAAGACTTCTATTTTCTGGTGCATGATATCGGGCTTGAAGATTCTCTTGAGGTTATGTCACTTGCTTCTGATAATCAGTGGGAATACATGCTTGATATAGAAGTCTGGGAAAAAGACAGAATCGAAATAAGTTCTGTTACAAAATGGCTTGATTTCCTCTTTCGGGTTGACGCCGGCAGATTTATCAAATGGTTCCTTGGCCGGAAAACAGAATTCATTGAATTTTATTTATTTAAAAATATCGAAGTAATAATAAGAGAACATGACCAGGATCCATCTGATTTTGGTGATGGTTTTTTTACGCTTGACGACAGCTTTTACATAAGGTTTGTCGACTATCCTCATACCTCAGAAGCAGATGATAATGTTCTGGAAACACGCGATAAATTCCTGACGGATTTCATAACCCGGCTGGCTGCATATGATCTTATGACCTACCACAAGGTTTTACTTGAATCTTCAAGTGTTATTCCTTCTGAAACGGAAGAAGAAGACTACAGACTGCGCAATGTCAGGCTTGCAGAAAAAGGTTTTCTGCCTTTTGAGCAGGCAGTAGGAATCTATCAGCCATTAAAGCCTGAAGATTTTTACAGGTGTGGTAAAAAGTATATTGCAGCTCGATCTAACATGGATTTACATCTTCCCGTACCTGTATATACTTCCGGCATGCTAAAGGAAGACAACCTTTTTACAAATGCCTTACAGGCAATTAAAACAGATGACGTCATGCTGCAGATTCAGGCTGAGTTTGCAGGTCTGGCCAATCAGATTATAGCTGCTGATCAAAAAAGCATTAGAGACAGAGGTGAACTAAGAAATGTTGTAAAAAAAGTCTGTGGACATATAAGTATTGGGCTTGAGAATTTAGCAGGCGATATGTCTGCAGATACGAACCAGAATGCAGCTTTAATACAAAAATATTTCCTTTCCCATATTTTCAGAGTTGGATACACTCTTTGTCTTGAGCTTAAATGGAAGGCTGAAAAATGGCGCTCAAAAAGCTGGTTTGCAAAAAACGGGCTTTCTCTGAGCTTTTGGGATGAAGAATGGGTGGGCGTGCTGGGAGGCCTGCTAATTAAAAAACCGCTGTTTTATGATAACTACAAGACAACCGGTCTTTTTTATAAGGATTTTTCTTCCATTGAAGATATTAAAAAAACCGATAAAGCATTAAATGAAATTATCGCCTTCGATGGTTTTCTCTCTCTTATGACGATTAAGTTTGAAGCTGCCACAAATAGAAATATCACATATAAAAATCTTATTCTGACATTATGGTCCAGAAACTACCTGGGTCTTTCCGATAACCCTGTGCCTCTTACCCTTGATGAACTGAAAACTTTTTTTGATGACTTGTTTATATCTGATGAATCTGCAAAAACCGGATTCCGCAAAACAGCTGTGTCCATGAAAGAATCTTTTTTGAACTGGGCTTCAGAAAAAACCAGCTTAAATATATATGAGATTACGCAAAGAATTGGACAGAGTCTGGAAGATATTTTTAACAGCATGGAAAGTGAATACGGAGCTGTTGCAAAACAGGATCTCGATCCAAAATATATATACCTTTTTCTTGTTAATTAGTTGAAAATGATATGGTCTGATCCGCCTCTGGAGGA
>CAYYMU010000182.1:3475-4714 GCA_964472445.1 uncultured Desulfobacteraceae bacterium | reverse complement strand
AAAACAAACCCTTGAATCCTTGGACCCTTTTCTCCAACTAAATTGGAGAAGAGCCCTAAATAAAAAACTGATGAATTCGTAAAAAATCATTTGCAAGCAAAATTGAGCAGCTTTGGAAAAAAAATTAATCTTAATCCCAAAAATGCTCACAGAGCGAACAAATTTTACTTTTTACGAGTTAATCAAACTTAATATGCAAAAAATAAGATGTTAAAGCCAAAAACAAAAATTCAAAATCATTTCACGCATAATTCAAAAGAGTTGCGTAGGAAAAAAGATGATCTGGTTTTAAAATTCCTGAAAGGAAAAGTAACTGTACCTTTTTTTTTAAAACTTCACACCAAAATTTTAGATGACTATTTTCATGAAACTTATGAAGCAAGCTCAGTCGGCCCCAAAATGGGCATCAACAAAAATCCTTATGCACTTATCGCGGTAGGTGGTTATGGCAGACAGGAACAGTGCATACATTCAGATGTAGATCTTCTTTTTCTTTTTAATGAGAATGTACCTGAAAAGGCTGAAGATCTTATAAAAGAAATTCTTTATCCACTATGGGATTTAGGCCTTGACATAGGGTACGCCACCAGATCACTGAAGGAATGTACAATCCTTGCTAAAAAAGATATTGAGGTGCTGACATCTCTTATGGATGCACGTTTCATATGTGGAATTTCTTCTTTACATTCCAAACTCATAGAATTAATTCATGAAAAAATAATATTAAACCAGCCTCGAAAAATAATCCGTCAGCTCATAGAAAACAATAAAAAACGACATCAGCACTTCGGTGATTCTACATATCTTATTGAACCAAATCTAAAAGACGGTCAGGGAGGACTGAGAGATTACCATACAATGCTGTGGATAGCCAAAATAAAATCAAATATCAAAAAACCGAGAGATCTTGAGTACTACGGCTATCTTTCTAACGAAGAGTTTAAAAATTTAAGAAAGGCTCTCTTGTTTATATGGAATGTCAGAAACCGTCTCCAACAATTAGCCGGCAGAAAATGTGACCACATGTATCTTGAACATCAGATAAAACTGGCAAGGGAACTTGGATTCAAAAAAGGTGACGGTCAGGAACCGGTAGAAAGATTTTTAGGCCAGCTTCACAGCCAGATGGATCTTTTAAAGGAACAGTTTTTAATGTTTGTTTATGAACATGGTTATAGAAAAAAGCCGGGTTTTAAAATACAATCAACAACAAAAATCGAGACAAAAGGTCTATGTATT
>CAYYMU010000182.1:0-3375 GCA_964472445.1 uncultured Desulfobacteraceae bacterium | reverse complement strand
ATGAAATGCTGAGCACTGGTTTTCTCGTGCAGTTCATACCTGAAATCAAAGGAATAGTTAATCGTTTTCAGTATGATGAGTATCATCTTTATCCTATAGACAAACACATGCTTAGAACTGTTCAAGCAATAAAAAACTTCGGTTCTTCAAGGGACAGTTCCAATGATCCATTATGCGGCGAGTTGTACAAACATCTTACCAGTCGAAAATTACTGCTGTGGGCAGCTCTGCTGCACGATATAGGCAAAAGGGAACCAGGTGCGGGTCATTCTGTTAGAGGAGCCATTATGGTCCGTTCCATAATGACAAAAAAACATTTAAGACCAGAGGATATTGAGACAATTGCATTTCTGGTAAAACACCATCTTTTTTTGATTAAAACTGCGACCAGAAGAGATATTAATGATGAGGATATTATAATCTACTGCGCCCGGAAGATCAAAGATACAAAACGTCTAAATATGCTCTACCTTTTGACAGTTGCCGACTCTATTTCAACAGGACCAAAAGCATGGTCAAGCTGGACTTCATCTCTTTTAAAAAACCTTTTTCTTAAGATTTACCGGGTTCTTGAAAATGGTGAGATGGCTACTGAAAAGTCTGTAGAACTTGTTAAAAAGAAAAAAAAGGAGTTTTTGGGTTCAGCATCTCATCTGATGTGCCACAAGGACCTGAATATCCTGTTTAATGCAATGTCACCGAGATACCTTTTGGATACACCTGCTCAGGATATGCTGGAACATATCAGGCTTTACAAAAGCATGGGGAAAGCCTGTTTCGTATGGAAGGTTGCTAAAAGCTCAGAATCAAACACGAGAACAGTAACCATATGCGCTAAAGACCGTCCAGGACTTTTCTCTAAGATAGCGGGAACATTTACATTAAACAGCCTCGATATCCTTGGTACGCAGGCATATACATGGAGAAACAATATCGCTCTCGATATTTTCAAGGTAAAACCTCCGGCCGATCAAATTTTTGAAGATGAGAAGTGGATAAAAACAAAAAAAGATCTTAAATGTGCTTTATTAGAAAAATTGAATTTTTATAATGCTCTTAACAAAAAAATCGCTGCCTATAGAATTTCAAAACCATATGTCATGACCAGACCGCATCAAATCAATGTGGATAATACGAGTTCCAGTTTTTTTACTGTTATTGAGATATTCACCTATAGCTTTCCAGGGCTTTTATTTAAGATTACGGATGCTCTTTTCAGATGCGGGCTTGATATTCGTATCGCTAAAATATCAACAAATGTTGATCAGGTGGTTGACGTTTTTTATGTAAGAACTTTTGAAGGACAAAAGGTGGAGTCAGACGATAAGATTGATAAAATAAAGACCAGTATCGAGGAAATACTGATGAAGATATAAATTTCTTGATAATATATGCTTGTCAGGTTAAAGTTTTACAAAATATTTATTCAATTAAGGAGAATTCAATTAAGGAGAAACATATATGAAAAAAATCGAAGCAATCATCAAACCTTTTAAACTGGATGATGTTAAAGAAGCCTTAAATGAGATAGGGGTTCAGGGAATGACTATTTCAGAGGTAAAGGGTTATGGAAGACAGAGAGGACATAAGGAGATCTACCGTGGAGCAGAATACGTGGTTGATTTCATCCCTAAGATCAAGATCGAAATAGTCGTGGATGCCGACATCACGGATAAGGTGGTGGAAACAATAATGAAGGCCGCAAAAACAGAGAAAATAGGCGATGGGAAAATTTTTGTACTGCCAACAGAACAGGTTATCAGAGTACGCACAGGAGAAAAAGGGACCGATGCAATATAGTCAAACAATAAAGGGTGGTAAGTAGTTAAAACAACTAAACTGTTTGACAACTTTTATAATAAGGAAAATGAGTTATGACACCAAAACAGGTTCTGGAAATGGCAAAAGAGAATGGAGCCAGAGTTGTTGATTTACGATTTCTGGACTTCCCCGGGATATGGCAGCATTTTACCGTGCCCTTATGCGAATTAAATGAATCCGCATTTGAAGACGGTTTTGGGTTTGACGGATCAAGCATCAGGGGCTGGCAGCCTATACACGCCAGCGATATGCTTGTTATCCCTGATCCTGCAACTGCAAAGATGGATCCTTTTTTCGAAGTCCCTACTCTGGTTCTCATAGGTGATATTGTCGACCCTATTACACGCGAACCTTATTCTCGCGATCCGCGCTATATTGCCAAAAAAGCTGAATCATTCCTGAAAGCTACCGGACTCGGCGATACTGCATACATCGGTCCTGAAGCTGAATTTTTTATTTTCGATGACGTCCGTTTTGATTCCTCAACAAACGGAGCCTTTTATGAAGTCGATTCAATAGAAGGAATCTGGAACAGCGGCAGAGAAGAAATGCCTAACCTTGGATATAAAACAAGGCATAAGCAGGGATATTTTCCTGTACCGCCAACTGACAAATTCCAGAATCTTAGAACAGAAATGCTGCTTACGCTTGAAAGCCTTGGAATAGATGTTGAGTGTCAGCACCATGAAGTTGCAACAGCCGGACAGGCTGAAATTGATATGCGTTTTAAACCTCTTCTTCAGATGGGCGACCAGCTCATGTGGTTTAAGTATGTGCTGAAAAATGTAGCATCGAAAGATAATCGTACAGTTACCTTCATGCCCAAACCTCTGTTTGAAGATAACGGCACTGGAATGCATACACATATCAGTATATGGAAAGATGGAAAACCTCTTTTCGCAGGTGATAAGTATGCCGGTGTTTCTCAGGAAGCTCTTTATGGAATCGGAGGAATCCTGAAGCACTGCAAAGCCCTGTGTGCCTTTACAAATCCAACTACAAATTCATATAAAAGACTTGTGCCTGGTTTTGAAGCTCCGGTTAACCTGGCTTACTCAAGCCGCAACAGAAGCGCTGCAGTACGTATTCCAATGTACTTTGCATCACCAAAAGCAAAACGGATTGAATTCAGAACTCCTGATCCATCCTGCAACGGATATCTGGCTTTCTCGGCTATTCTTATGGCTGTAATTGACGGCATAGAAAACAAGATAGACCCGGGTGAACCTCTTGATAAAGATATATACGGTCTTCCACCGGAAGAACTTGCTAATATTCCATCTGCCCCGGGCTCTCTGGAAGAGGCTCTTGCTGCTTTAAAAGAAGATAATGCTTTCCTGCTTAAAGGGGATGTTTTTACTCAGGATGTTATTGATACGTGGATCGAATACAAAACGGAAAATGAGGTGAATCCAATTAAACTTCGTCCACATCCACATGAGTTTGCTCTTTATTTTGATATATAGAAATGAGACCCTTGCAAAATGTTCAATTTTGATGGCGTAGTTTTTGCCGGTTATCGCAACAGTTATAATTAAATTAAAACCAGAAAAA
>CAYYMU010000181.1:0-4760 GCA_964472445.1 uncultured Desulfobacteraceae bacterium | reverse complement strand
CTCTACAGCAGGCTGTGAGACCTTTGCAAAACACCCCCTTTTGCCCAATTTCTGCGTCAGGCTCAAATTTCAATCCTCGAAATATTCAATATATTCCTGTGGTTGAAATCTTCGCCTTCCTTGAACTTAAACAAAATTGAGCATTTTTCAAAGGTCTCGCTGTGGGGAATATTGGGTCATAAGGAAGTTGGTACGCCCGGCAGGATTCGAACCTGCGGCCTACGGATTCGAAGTCCGGTGCTCTATCCAGCTGAGCTACGGGCGCAAAATGAGACCTTTGCAAAATTGAACATTTTTCAAAGGTATTAAAACAATACCTTTACAAAATTTGGTATTTTGAAAAGGTATCATAAAAAATGGGGTGAGTGAAGGGGCTTGAACCCTCGACCCCCAGGGCCACAACCTGGTGCTCTACCGACTGAGCTACACCCACCATATTAAAAGATATTTGATATCATATCATATTATTCATTTCAAGCAATTTTATTTTCAAAATATATACTTTACCTATGTTTTATTTTCTGCCATAATTTTTTGTTATATTTATATTTAAAACAAAGCGTAAAAAAACCAACCATAATAAAGGACAAACTCAATGAAAAAAGATAGAATTCTTTTAGATCATGGAAGCGGAGGAAAAATATCCCATATACTTACTGCGGAAATCATGCTTCCAATATTTGACAACCCAATACTTGCCAGGCTTGATGATGGCGCAATATTTAATCTTGGAGAAAATCGACTTGCATTTTCTACTGATTCCTATGTTGTAGATCCTATTTTTTTTCCTGGCGGGAACATAGGGGATCTGGCAATAAACGGAACTGTAAACGATGTTGCCATGTGCGGGGCGACTCCGGTTTATCTGAGCGTAGCGCTTATAATCGAAGAAGGTTTTCCCATAACAGACCTTAAAACAATACTTAAGGATATGGCCTCTGCCGCAGAAAAAGCCGGAGTAAAAGTGGTAACCGGAGATACAAAGGTGGTCCCAAAAGGTTCGGCAGATAAAATTTTTATAAACACTTCAGGTATTGGCATAATAAATGAGAATGTTGACCTTTCCAGTAAAAAGGCATGCCCGGGAGATAAGATCATTATAAGTGGAAGTATAGCAGAACATGGCGTTACTGTTTTGACTCAGAGAGAGGGAATGCGTTTCGCTTCTTCGATTAAAAGCGATACAGCTCCATTAAATAATATGGTCAGATTAATGCTGTCTGCAAGCAAAAATATTCATGTGCTTCGTGACCCTACCCGTGGAGGCGTTGGAACAGCTCTGAATGAAATTGCTCTCAGTTCAAAGACCGGGATAAGAATATACGAAAACAAAATACCTGTTAAAGATGAAGTCGCCGGGCTTTGTGAACTTCTTGGGTTCGACCCGCTATACATAGCCAACGAAGGAAAGCTTCTTGCTTTTGTCGGCCCTGATGATGCGGAAACAGTGCTGTCGGCCATGAAAAAGGATGAGTTCGGCAAAGATTCATGTATTATCGGCGAGGTTGTTGATGATTTGCCCGGAAAAGTGTTTATGCAGACACGCATTGGCGGAAGCAGAATTGTTGACATGTTAACGGGTGAACAGCTGCCTCGAATTTGTTAATCTTATTATGATTATAAAAAAATTTTTACAATTAGTATGTTTTATTGTCCTGTCCATATACCCTTCCGGATATGGACTTGCACAGGAAGTCCTTGTTTCAGGTAAAACAATGGGTACCACCTATCATGTAAAAATTACGGCAGAACATTTTATAAATCCTGAAAAACTTAAAGAACAAATAGATATCCGGCTTAAAGAAATAAACAATAGCATGTCTACATTTATAAAGGACAGCGAAATCAGCCGGTTTAATGCATTAACCTCTACGAGTAAAAAATTTTATATTTCAGACGATTTTTTACAGGTCATGGCTGTTGCTAAAAATATTTACAAACTGTCAAACGGAGCATGGGACTGCACTATAATGCCGCTTGTTAATCTGTGGGGCTTTAACAGGTATGAAGAAAAAAGAAATCTTCCTGCAAAAAAAGAAATAGACAGGCTTTTAAATAAAATCGGTTTTGACAATATTGATATTGTTGAAAACAGATATCTTGTTAAAAAAAAGTCTTCGGTATCTGTTGACCTTGGATCAATTGCCAAGGGTTATGGAGTTGATCAGATTGCCGCATTAATCAGAACAAATAAAATACAGAATTTTATCGTGGAAATCGGTGGCGAGGTTTATGCCTCTGGTCTAAGAAAAGACGGCAAAAACTGGAAAACAGGCATTAACCGTCCTGATAAATACGGCTCTTTTGATCAAATATACAAAGTCGTAACCTTAAATAACAGAGCTCTTGCGACCAGCGGTAATTATAGAAATTTTTTTGAAATATACGGCAAGACATATTCCCATGTATTTGATCCCAAAACAGGCTATCCTGTTTCCAACAGAGTTGTAAGCGTTTCAGTCATTGCGGATAACTGCACGTTTGCAGATGGTCTCGCAACCGCACTTATGGTTATGGGCGCTGAAAAAGGTCTGCAGCTTGTCAAAAATTTAGACAAGGTTGAATGCCTGATAGTTGTTCGTGAGAAAGACGGATCATTGACAGATTATTATTCACGGGGATTTAACTGACAGATTTCATTTTACAAACAGGCCGGCAAAGGCATTCAGACAATTATATTGACAACAAAATAATACTGCTGTAATTTTTTTTGATTTACTGACATATAAAAGGCAATATTTTTTACCACAGATATCAATGTTTATTGCAAAATGCTTAAATATTACTAAAAAAGAAAGGGTATAGGAAAGTGAATATTGTTGTATTGTTAAAGCAGGTGCCGTCGACTGAATCATTTATAGAAATTGCCGATAACAAAGTATCAGTAAAAACCGATGATTTTAAAATGGTTATTAATCCCTATGATGAATATGCAGTTGAAGAGGCCATAAAGCTTAAGGAAGCCCATGGAGGCTCTGTTACAATTCTTTCTGCAGGGCTCGAAAGAACAATAGCATCAATAAGAACAGCTCTGGCAATGGGAGCAGACAGCGGCGTGCTGATACAGGATCCTGCTGTTGAAGAATGTGACAGCCTTGGAACAGCGCGTATTTTAGCTGCAGCCCTGAAGCAAATTCCCTTTGATCTGATCATAGCGGGCCAGAGAGCTGTTGATGGTGATAATTTCCAAGTCGGCATAGCAGTTGCCGAATATTTAAATATTCCACATATTTCACTGGTAACAAAGGAAGAAATCATAGACGGAAAAATCAGATGTCACCGCACAGTTGAAGGTGGAATCGTAGTGCTTGATGCCCCGCTGCCTGCACTTTTTACTACACAGCGCGGATTGAATGAACCTCGCTATGCTTCTCTTCCGGGAATCATGAAAGCCAAGAAAAAACCTCTTGAAATCAAAACCCTTGCAGATATCGGATTAGATGCTGAAAAAGTGGGCAAACCAAAGACAAAAATAGTGGCCATGAAATATCCTCCGGAAAGAAAGGGAGGCAGAATTATTGAGGGTGAATCTGCCCAGGCAAAGGCAGCAGCCCTTGTTAAAATTTTGCACGAAGAATCAAAAGTAATATAGTAAGGAGAAAATTATGTCACATGGATGTGTACTCGCAATAGCAGAACAGTCAGACGGTGTTTTTCGAAAAATCACCTTCGAAGTCTTAAGTGAAGGAAGGCGTATTGCCGACAGCCTTGGCTGCGATCTCACTGCCGTTGTCCTGGGAGCAGGTGAAGATATCTCAAAAGAACTGGGGCAGTATGGTGCAGACAGAATAATTGTAGCTGATAACCAGGCTCTTTACGAATATGCAAATGACGCTTATACTAACGTGCTTTCCGATATTATTGAAAAAGAAGATCCTTTTGCTGTAATTTTGGGATCTTCAACACAGGGAAAAGATTTGTCAGCACGCATCGCAGCGAGAATAAATGCGCCTCTGGCCATGGATTGTATTGCTGTTCGTGTTGAAAACAGCAATCTTGTAGCAACCCGCCCGATGTACGGAGGAAAAATTTTAGCTGATGTGGCTCTTGAAGGAAAACCGCAAATAGTCGCCATAAGGCCAAACTCCATGAGCATTGAAAAAACAGCGAAACCAGGATCAATTGAAAAGCCTGATATAAATATTGGAAAAACTGATCTTATCTTCATTGAAAAAAAACTGGAAACCGGCAAGGTTGATCTTACTGAAGCTGATATAGTTGTTTCAGGCGGCAGAGGAATGGGAAGCAGTGATTTTTCGATTATTGAAGAACTCGCAGGTCTTCTTGGAGGCGCCGTAGGTGCATCACGGTCAGCAGTTGATGAGGGGTGGCGCTCAGTTTCAGATCAGGTTGGACAAACAGGAAAAGTTGTTTCTCCAAATCTCTATATAGCCTGCGGGATATCCGGAGCTATTCAGCACCTTGCGGGCATGTCATCGTCTAAAGTTATTGTAGCGATAAATAAAGACCCTGATGCGCCAATATTTTCCAAAGCAGATTATGGAATCACTGGAGATCTTTTTGAGATTGTGCCGTTAATTACAGATGAAACAAAAAAATTGATGGCGTCGTAAAAAGTCCAATTCTGACTCTTTTTCCAGAACTGCTCAATGTCACTCATAAAATGACTTTCAAATAACTTAACTGTATTTTTTACCAGTTATCGCAACAGTTATAATTAAATTAAAACCAGAAAAAACTCATCTATAGAGACCTTTGAAAAATGTTCAATTTTGCTCAAGTTCAAGGAAGGCGACCAA
>CAYYMU010000180.1:0-4783 GCA_964472445.1 uncultured Desulfobacteraceae bacterium | reverse complement strand
CCACTTGTTTTAGCTTCTCGCCAGAGGCGAGCAAGAATTGACTACAACTAATCGGGAGATGATCCCTAATTTAACTGTAGATGGCTAAGTAAAAAGGTTCATATACTATTTATCCTGTCGGCAGATTTTTTCGTAACTTTCTCCTAATGCCGGACGGTCAACATCAACAAACTTGCCCAGCACAACCCCATTTTTATGGTCAATCTCAAGCTGTGTCGGAACTGCCCCATTTTTTATTATAGTATTTTCCTGATACTTTTTTAATATATCCATTAGTTTTTCTTTATTGCGTCGCCCATAATTAGTAGGGCAGGGCGCAAGGGCTTCTATAAAGGAAAAACCTGTTTTTGCAAGCGATTCTTTTATTGATCCAGTTAAGTCACGTGAGTGAAGTATGGTCCATCTGGCCACATATGTTGCTCCTGAGGCATATGCCAGCAGGGGGAGATTAAAAGGGGTTTCAGGATTTCCATAAGTTGTTGTAGTAGTTTTGGCCATATTGGGGGTAGTAGGCGCAACCTGGCCTCCTGTCATGCCGTAATTAAAATTGTTTACGCAGATAACGGTTATATCAACATTACGCCTGGCTGCATGTATAAAATGATTTCCCCCTATGGCAAAAAGATCTCCGTCACCACTGAATACAATTACCGTAAGATCAGGTCTGGCGAGCTTTAATCCTGTTGCAAAAGGGATAGCTCTTCCGTGTGTTGTATGAAAGGAATCAAGTTTGACATAACCTGCGGCACGACCCGAACAACCGATTCCAGATACCATCACAACTTTTTTAAGATCAATTTTGCTTTGTTTTATTGCCGTTAAACAGGCTGAAAAAACAGTTCCAATGCCGCATCCAGGACACCAGATAGAAGGAATGCGATCTGTTCGCAGTAAATCATCTAATGGATGGCTGGATTTTTTCTGAGCTTTTTTAACGTTTGCTGCCATATTTTAAAAAGCCTCTTCCAGCACTTCAAGGACTCTTTCCGGAGGAATAATTGTTCCTCCGAAATCTCCTACTAAAAATGCAGGAACCTTTCCGCCAACGCACCGCTGAACCTCCTGATGGATTTGACCAAGATTAATTTCCACTGTCACAAAACCTTTTACCCTTTCGGCCAGCTGTTTTATTTTATCCTCTGGGAAAGGCCATACGGTAATCAGACGTAATAATCCTGCCTTGATTCCCCGTTTTCTTGCTTCCTCAACAGCCGCAAGGCTTGTTCTCGAAGATATACCATAGGAAATTATTGCTATTTCCGCATCATCTAAACGATAGCTTTCAGTTTGTATGATGTCATCTAAATTAGTGCGGATTTTTCCTATCAGTCGAGTCATCATCTGTTTATGGGTTGCCACATTGATGATTGGATAGCCCCTTGTATCATGAGTAAGGCCGGTCACATGTATATTGTAACCCTCTCCGGCGGCCGGCATGGGGGCAACCATATCAGGACCCGGTTCATAGAGTTTAAAACTGTCTTTTCTTCCTTTTGGCCGGCGTCGTGATATGTTCTTGATTTTCTTTGGATCAGGAATGATTACCTTTTCACTCATATGCCCGACCATCTCGTCGGTCATTATAAGCACAGGCAAACGATATTTTTCGCTAAGGTTAAAGGCAGTGATTGTCTGATAAAAAATTTCCTGTGGCGAGGAGGGCGCAAGCGCAATAATTTCGTAGTGGCCGTGGGAACCCCATCTTGCCTGCATCATGTCGCCTTGTGCTCCCTGAGTTGGAAGACCGGTGGATGGTCCCACTCGTTGTACATTTACAACAACACAGGGGGTTTCAGTGCAAATCCCAAGTCCGATATTTTCCATCATAAGGCTGAAACCGGGCCCCGAGGTGGCTGTCATGCTCTTTACTCCGCCCCATGAAGCTCCAAGCACAGAAGCCATGGCAGCGATTTCATCCTCCATCTGTATAAAGGTGCCCCCGACTTTTGGAAGCTTGACAGAAAGATGCTCAGCAATTTCAGTTGCCGGTGTTATCGGGTATCCCCCGAAAAAACGGCATCCTGCGGCCAAAGCTCCCTGAGCGCAGGCAATATCACCTGTAATGAAATATTCGCCTTTGTTAATTGCCGGTTTCATAAGGACTCTCAATGGAATATATTGCAAATTCAGGACAGATTATTTCGCAGTAATGACAATTAACGCAGTCTTCAGGTTGTTTTACATATGGGAGATGATAACCTTTTTTGTTGAAGTTTGAGGAGAATTCTAAAACCTGGCGTGGACAAAATTCAACACAATAGCCACATCCTTTGCATCTATCCTCAAGAATGCATACTATGCCTTTAGGTACCTTTATTTCATCTGCGTCAAGTGGAACCCGCCAGAACTTCATATGGACTTTCCCATTAAAAAATAAGATTTAATACCATTAACCACAAAATTCGACATTTAATATAATTATTGGACAGTTTGTCAAGAATAATATTTGTCATGTATTGATAAATTTAAGGACACCGCGTGCTTTTTTTGAGGGTTTTCATGTAAGTCAAAAAATAATGATACTTGCAATTCAATGCATGGTGTTATATTAATTATATCAATATTGATAGGCGGTTATTATAACAATTTTTTCTTAAAAAACCGTTTCTTCGGAGGTGGAATTATCTGTAATGAAAAAAAAATTAGCAGGTTTTGAAGATTTCTTAAAAAATCCGGAAGTGCAAAACGTAAGCAGCGATATCAACCAGGAACTTATCGAAAGAAAAAATTACGCTCCTCCCACATGCGAAGTCTTTTCTCATAAATACACAACTCTGAAGGATAATCCTGATTTTAAATTTTTAATTAACAGGGAAGCAGCGAGACAACTGCCAAGTATTATAAAAAACAAAGTACAAAATATTACCGGCGTTGATTCTCTCGAAGAATCTTTAAAGGAAAAATTCTGCAAACAGCGAAATATTGGAATCGTATTCTCAGGCGGACCTGCTCCCGGAGGGCATAATGTTATTGCAGGACTCTTTGATGCCGCAAAAAAAGCAAACCCGGAAAACAAAATATACGGGTTTATGCTTGGACCGAACGGAATAGTTGAAAATAAAGCTGTTGAGTTGACGCAAGACGTAATCGATTCATATAGAAACCTTGGCGGTTTTACGATGATTAAAACAGGCCGGACAAAAATCGATACAAAAGAAAAAATGTCCCTTGTAATGGAAACATGTAAAAGCCTCGATATTGACAGCCTCGTAATAATTGGAGGCGATGATTCAAACACTAATGCAGCTTTTTTAGCTCAGGAAATGTATAATCATGGAATCCAGGTCATAGGTGTTCCCAAAACAATTGACGGTGATATTCAGGTCAAAGATGTGGATGACAATGTTTTATGTGCAATTTCGTTCGGTTTTCATACTGCTGCAAGGGCTTTTGCCAATGAAATAAGCAACCTGTGCACAGACTGCAGCTCTGACGTAAAATACTGGCATATCTGCAAGGTTATGGGCAGGGTCGCAAGCCATCTGGCTCTTGAAGTCGCTCTGCAGACACATGCCAATATAACACTGATTGGCGAAGAGCTCAGCAGTTACATAGATAAAGCAAAAATTGAAAAAGCAAAAAAAGCAAAAATTATTGATTACAGCGCCTATGGCATGACTCTGAGACACCTTTCCCGCCTGATCTGCGATGGTATCGTAAAAAGAGCCGCTGTTGGAAAAAATTACGGAGTAATTGTAATACCTGAAGGGATCTTAGAATTTATTGATGAAATACAAGTATTTATAATCAAATTAAATGAAATCATCGCTGAATACAACAAAATGCATGATACTGATTTTCACTCTGATTTTCCAAGGCTCAGAGATAAACTTGAGTATCTGCGGAGACTTGCCAGGCGTTCACGTGAAGACAAGTCGTTTACTATATGGAATACACGTGATGATGATCTGTTTGACGATATCCCGGAATTTTTTCAAAAGGGACTCCTTACGGAAAGAGACAGCCATGGTAATTTTCAGTTTTCTCTTGTTGAGACAGATAAGATTGTAATGGAGCTGGTAACAGACTATCTGAATATTTTAAGGGAAAAAGGTATTTATAAAATCGGCATTGAAAAAGAATATTACAAAGGTACTCTAAGCAAAGAAGGTCTTAATCCTGATTTTTTCGGGCCTGTCCTGTTTAGAAACTATAATGACAACACCATGTTTCTGCTTGTTGATGAATCTATAATATCTGTTAAGACTCTTAAAAAAATACTTATAAATAAAGGAGTTATCAAGGAAAACGAAAGTATTCCAGGCCCTGTTGAAAAAATATTCAAAAAATCAGTTCCGAATTTTAAGACTCAGTTGCACTTCTACGGTTATGACGGCAGAGGAAATGATCCAACCAGATTTGACTGTATTTATACGTATAACCTTGGCCTGACTGTTTTCAGCCTTATCGCAAATGGTTCAACCGGCCAGATGGCGGCAATAAAAAATCTTGAGATGGATTTTTCCAGATGGAAGCCTGTTGGAATTCCAATTGCGCCTTTAATGCATCTTGAAGAAAGAAAGGGAAAATTGTCCCTGGTTCTTGAAAAAAGCATAGTTGATATAAATTCTCCGGCGTTTAAGGTTTTAAAGGCATTCGAAGAAAAATGGCTGGCAGCAGAACCAGGCGAGGATCACTATAGAAGGCCGGGCCCTGTCCGTTTTACCGGAAAAAGTGAAGAAGACAGACCAATAACTCTTGTATTGAATGCGATTAATGCTGAAACAACTGGATCATCTCCCGATTAGTTGTAGTCAATTCTTGCTCGCCTCTGGCGAGAAGC
>CAYYMU010000179.1:0-4827 GCA_964472445.1 uncultured Desulfobacteraceae bacterium | reverse complement strand
AATCTTTTCCCAAAACTGCTCAATGTCGCTTACAAATGACTTTTTACGAAGCCATCAAATAAGGATCATCTCAAAAATATTATACCCATACGCCAGGGATAATGCTGTTACAGAACTTGCATCTATTTCCAACAAGATTATATGCAGGTATAAAATAGCCTTTTCGTTCAATCAACAATCTTTTGCAATTATGGCAATATGTATTATTCCCTTCATGATTTGGCACATTGCCCACATATACATAGTGGATTCCTTCCTGCATGGCCAGTTCACGAAAACGGGTCAAAGTGGATATCGGAGTCGGTGGCAGCCTGTCTAATTTGTATTTTGGGAAAAATCGTAAAAAATGTAATGGATAGTCGGGGCCAAGATTCTTAAGAATCCATTCACACATTCTTTTAGCCATGTCAGGATCGTCAACATAGCCGGGCACAACCAGATTTGTCAGTTCAAAATGAACTTTTTGTTCATGCATGGTCATGAATGTGTTTAATACCGGCTGTAACCGTCCCCCGTTTAATTTTCTGTAAATCTCATCACTATATGCCTTAAGATTAACATTTGCAGCATCAATGACTTTGCACAGTTCCAGAAGTGGTTTTTTATTGATGTAGCCGTTTGAAATCCACAGATTATAAAGTCCTTGTTCCCGAGCCAGACGGGCGATGTCTATCATATATTCAAAAAAGGTTGTTGGCTCGGAATATGTATATGCTATGGACTTAGCTTTAGCCTGCTTTGCAGTGGCAATTACTTGTGGCGGGAAAAGTTCAAGATGGCGTACCTCCCAGGGCTTTACCTGTGAGATTTCCCAGTTCTGACAGTTTAAACACCGAAAATTGCACCCGGTTGCGGCAAGGGAAAATGCCGTTGTTTTTGGTCTAAAATGAAAAAGAGGTTTTTTTTCTATTGGATCCACATGTATGCTGCAGGGGTTGCCATAACCCATACTGTAAAGGATTCCTCCGATATTTACTCTGCTTCGGCAAATACTTAAGTCGCCTGGTGCCAGAATACAATGATGAGGGCAGATTCCGCATACAACCCTGTTTTTCTTTAATTTTGTATAAAAAAGTCCTTCGCAAGACCATTTCCATAATTTTGCAGGAGCATTTCCTTTAAAGACTTTGCCGCTTATATCATTATATTGGGAGGCTTCACTGTCTGTTGCCACCCGGGGTTGAAATGGACTAAAAGGCATGGCGCTTGAAAGAATGGCCGTGCTGTAATATAAAAATCGGCGCCTGGTTATTTTTTTCATGTTTTTATTGCCATAACAGTTAAGCTTGCCAGTTTAAGACCGATTAATCCTATTGTTGTCCATAT
This sequence comes from uncultured Desulfobacteraceae bacterium, assembly GCA_964472445.1. Classification (GTDB taxonomy): domain Bacteria; phylum Desulfobacterota; class Desulfobacteria; order Desulfobacterales; family ETH-SRB1; genus CAYYMU01. The sequence continues at coordinate 3,501 of CAYYMU010000179.1, read as the reverse complement.
AATTCCTAAATATGGAATAAGCACTACACTGGTAAACAGAGTTCCGAATGCTGCGCCTATAAGATCTGCAGAAAAGGCCTGTGTTACGGATCGATTGCTTCCTCCCTGCAGTCGGAGTACAAGTGGGAATTGAAACCCGCATATCATGGAAATTACAAATCCAAACATAAGAAAGCATGCAACAGGCAACATGTCTCCGCCGTATTTAACGCCTGTTATAAAAAGGCACAGCAGAATAATCAGCAGGCTGTCCGCAATCATCAACATATTTTTCTCACAGCCTCTTAATTTTTCCCCTGCCCATGCGCCGGGTAGCAGACCTGCTAAAAAAACAGTTATAATTAAGCCGATTTGAAGGTAAATATAACCAAAAAAAATTTGAAAAGCAAAAATAACCAGGATTTCGCTGCCCATGGTCATAAATCCTGTTGAAAAGAGAACAAATGTTTCTGCTTTGATGCAGACCATATATATTAAAAGCAAGATACTAACACCAACGATAAATTTATTCGGAGATGTGGAAAACTTTGCAAACCACTGCGAAAACATCAGCTTCATCAGATGCGGAGATTCATCGATGTTTTCAGGTACAGCAGGATCAATTATATTGTTTAAGCTGGTTATTCTTTCATTTGTCAGATTCCCCTTATAAGAGTTGCTGATGTAAGAAGTCTGAATTTTTTTTTCTAAGAGACATTCAGGTATATCTTTTTTTATTAAGCGGTTGCCGCATAAAAAGAAAATCTTTTGTCCGGGCAGCAGCAATACATGGCTAAAATGCTTTGATACTGTATTATACAGGGAAGAAACTTTTTGGCGCTGTGCTTCGGCAATATAATTATCGAACCCCTTCACTGAGAAACTCAATATTCCTGATTCTGCAATATGTTGTTTTGCCAGAGAAAAAAAGCGATCTGTAAAAAAGCGGTTTATTTGAAAAGTTTCAGGTTCAGGCAGATTGACTATTATAGCGTCGTAAATTTTATCAGATTTTGTTAAATATGCCCGGGCATCCTGATTGATAACACGTAACCCCTTAATGGTCTTTATCATTCCGAACCTGAACAGGACATTGCTGATCTCCGGATCAAGCTCAACATAGTCTATGCTTGCAGCCCTGTATTTTTTTAATTCTTCCAGCATCCCGCCTTGAGCAGAAATTATCAGTATATTTTGTGGATTATCAACCTGTGACATGGGATAGTGAACTGTTTCTTCAGCGATTGTCAGATTCTGGTTGCTAAACAAAGGCTCGCCGTCCATAAACACAGTGAATTGCTCTTTGTCTTTATATACAGTTATGCGGCCGTATCTGGATTCTTTATAATATATTGGTTTATCCTTAAAAGTGTTAATAGAACCCCGTTCCAGGAAAACACCGGACATAAGAATCGCAAGAGCCAGGCCGGCGCATGTGAATACCATTAAATAATGTTTTTTGATTGATATAAACAAGAGACAGGTTGCTGCCAGAAGCGGTAAATTGGCCAGGAAAACAGCCTGAAGAGGAGTTGCAAGATAAATCAGTATAAATGAAAACAATGCGCCGCCAGTAACATCTCCGATGTTATCAGTCATATATATTAATGCTCCGGGATAATCCGGATTTTTGAGTCTAAGCACAAAAAGACTGTATGGAAGAACAAAACCGAGCAGCAGTCCATAAGGAGTAATTGTAATAAAAGTATATGCGAGTGTAGGGTAAAATCCAACAGAACTGCCATGAATAAAAAAATAATCGCGCAGATAGCGAATGGCCATAATCTGCAGGCCTGGAACGCAGACCATGCAAAGGGAAAGCCACCCAAGACGGCTGACTGTAGCCCGCCAAAAACCTTTAGTTGCCAGTATGGCAAGAAGGGTGCCGATTCCGCTGATAATAAGCCAGTTGAAGAGAATCATGGCAATGATGAACTCGTTTCCCTGGAATTGGGCCAGAAATTCACGAATTATCAGTAGTTGAGTCACCACAGAAGAAATCCCTGTGGTTATGACTATCAGAGTTATGGGGCTGTTACTTGTTTTCTTCAAAATATTGAACCTGGTAGGTCGATATTTCGAGCTTTGTGTTTTTCCACGCATTCGCAGACAGGCCGGCCTTTATGCATAAGTGAGATAGAAAATCTTCCGGCATGGGCAATTGTTCCCAGACCTGTGGTAAAAATGTGGCACGGCTGATCCCTTTTTTAAGAATAACACCATCAATATTAACCCTTAGTTTTGAAATCAGATCTGCGCTGTCAGTATATTCAAGAATCTTCGGTCTGGTAAGAATGCTGATTTCTATCTCCACATCTGTTATTTCTTCAACACTAAGAGCAGGGAATCTGGGGTCATGAAAGGCTGCATTTATGGCATTGCGTTTTACACCATTGAGGATTGATTCTTCTGCAGATAAATTTCCTATACAGCCTCGAAGATTCCCGCCGATTTTAAGAGTTACAAATGTGCCACGCAGGGAATTAAGCTCATCATTTTGAAGAGAGGATGCGATTGAATTTGATTCAGATATGGGAACTTCCAATCCCAGTCTTTCCATAATGGTTTGTCTCGCCAGCTTAACCAGGGCCTGTCCAAGTTGAGGATTAATTTGTTTATAATCATAATTTTTTTTCATAGATGAATCTCCATAAAAAGCGATTGCAGCATAACCGACAACGCGTGAACGTCCCCCCACAGTATCTCCGCTGTTTGAATAATGTAGAAGGAGCGGTTTCCAGCCATAGCGTTTCGCCATATTAAGCAGAACCAGTACAGGCAGTTTGCCGCAGGCTCTGTTATAACTTTGTAAAAGATTGTTTGATTGAAGATTTAAAATTATTTTTATGGTTTCTTTATCTTTATCTACAGCTTGTGAATAAGGAAGATAGTGAGACAGATCAGAGCTCGCTACAATAAGAGTGTTTTGGTCAAGCAGGGGATTTAATGCTTTTTCAATCTGGTTGACATTGCCTCTGCTCATTACAAAAGGTATTAGTTCAAATTTGTTCAGATATTTCTGAAGAAACGGCAGAATAACCTCCAATGAATGTTCAAGGCTGTCAGATTCTGGAATATATTGAAAAAGATCAGAACGTTCTCTTAATTTTGCCGCATCATTATTAACCCTGATAAGGCCAAGCGGTGTTTCATAAGCATCTGCATTGGTTATTGCGCAATTATTAAAACCGACTTTGTGATCCGGCCCCATTAAGACAACCCTGCTGAACTGGTTTTTTCTTAATACCAGCGAAGCATGAGCTGCTGTTAATCCGGAGCAGGAATATCCTGCATGAGGCAGTATCAGAGCTCTAAGCTGTTTATCATGAGGAATCTCAATAGATGTTTGTTTTGCCTGAAGCGTTAAACTGTCAATCGTTTGTTCCAGTTCAGACCGTGAGGCAGGATAAAAACGGCCGGCTGCTACAGCCTTACGGATATTGTCGGCATAAGCGCTTTCGTATGACAGCATGGATATAATGCATACACCTAAAGAAAATAATAATATAAGATTTTTGCAAA
>CAYYMU010000178.1:2592-4871 GCA_964472445.1 uncultured Desulfobacteraceae bacterium | reverse complement strand
GGAAGGTAAAAAACATGGAAACATATCTCGATAAATTACCCTTGTTCATAGATACAATAAAATCAATGAGTGAAACAATTATCGCCAATATTGTATTTATAGGCCAGGAACCTGCTCCTACTTTTAAGGAACAAAAACGAGCCAATCTTTTCATGGAAAGGCTTGCAGAAGCCGGGGTTGATGAATGCTCTACTGATGGCTATCGAAATCCAATAGGAATCATCAGGGGAACATCTAAAACAAAACCGCCTGTTTTTGTAGTTGCTCATCTTGACACACTTTTTGACACAGACGTTGATTATAATTTCACTATAAAAGAAAATTTTATTCAAGGGGCCGGCATTCTGGATAATTCTGTTAGCGTCGGGGTTCTTGCGTCACTGCCTGAAATTTTCCGCAAGTTAAACCTTCGCTTTGAATCTGATATTGTTCTGTCAGGCCCCATACAATCAATGGGAAAAGGCAATCTGCGAGGCATCAGGCATCTTGTAAAAACATGGGCAACTCCTATAAGAGGCGCTGTATGTGTAGAAGGAAGCGAATTAGGAAGACTAAACTACTATTCCTATGGAATGAACAGAGGAGAAATTAACTGCGACATACCTGATTCAGGCAAATGGGAAAACAGATTCAGGCCAAATGCAATACTGATATTAAATGAAGTAATCAACCAGATCCTGCAACTCAGTATGCCACAAAGGCCAAGATCCAGCATAATTTTCGGAAAAATTTCCGGAGGTTTTAAGCATGGAATAATTGCTTATGATGCAAAACTCGGTTTTGAGATACAAAGCGACTCCGATAAAATGGTAAAAAAAATTCACACAGATATTAATGATATTGTTGACGGCATAAGCCACGAAAACGGAATTGATCTGAAAATACAAACAATAAGCAATCTCAAAGCATCTAAATTAAACTACAACCATCCTTTGGTAAAAAGCTCTGTAGCAATAATGAAAAAACTTGGTCTGCAGCCGATAAGCGACCCAAGTGAATCAGAACTATCCATTTTTCTATCAAAAAACATACCTGCAGTTACCATAGGAATAACTAACGGAAAAAATTATCACCTGGAAAATGCTAAAATGGCAATTGACCCTATGTTTAAAGGGATTGCCCAACTCGTAGGAATTATTATGGCAATAGACAGCGGGGTTTGCGATGAATAATAACTGGCTTAAAGAAAATACATTTCATCATTCAGAGTTTAAAGAAATTGACCGCCTTGTTGAAGAAAAAATAAGAAAAAATCTTACTATAGCTTTGTGCCTGCCTACTCTTAATGAGGAAAAAACAATTGCAAAAGAAATTATTATCATTAAATCAGAACTTGTAACACGCTATCCTCTTGTAGATGAAATAGTTGTTATAGACTCGGGTTCGACAGACAATACAAGAAAAATTGCAAGAGAGTATGGTGCCGGTGTGTATAAGGCAACAGATATTCTGCCTGGTCTCGAGACTTTCAAAGGCAAGGGTGAAAATCTCTGGAAGGCTCTTTATATTACAAAAAGCGATATAATCGCATATCTTGATGCGGACATAAAAAACATTCATCACAGATTTGTTTATGGCCTGGTAGCGCCTCTGATTCTTTCCAATAATATTAAATTCTGCAAGGCTTTTTACGATAGACCCATTTCCACAGGTAAAAATAAAATCAGGCCAACCGGAGGCGGCAGGGTTACAGAGCTTGTTATAAGGCCCATGCTGTCATTGTTTTTTCCCGAACTAACGCAAATCATGCAGCCGCTTTCCGGAGAATATGCAGGCTACAGGGAAATTTTTGAAAAAATACCTTTCCCCATTGGATACGGTATCGAGACAAGTATGATTTTAGATATTTATGAAAAATGGGGGCTGGATGTAATGGCCCAGGTCGATCTTGACAGACGTGTTCACAGAAATCAGGATACAAAAGCTCTGGGCAAAATGTCATTTGTTATTATGATGACCTTTTTAAAACGTATTGAAAAACTGGGGATTATAAAGATAAATAAAAGTATGCTAAATGAGATGATTCAATATAATCTTGTACACAACAATTATAAGGCAGATGTTTTCAAAATTGAAGGAATTGAAAGACCGCCGATTATTGAAATTCCTGAATACCGAAAAAAATTCAATATTTCATAAAGTCCCTTAAAAATAAGGAAGCCCGGACCACAGCATTGGGAGGCTACATTTACTCACACAAAGGCAGAATATGGACCGGGCTTATTTGCGCTTCATTTAACAGGTCAAAAACAATAAATCAACTATTATTTTTTATTTGA
>CAYYMU010000178.1:0-2492 GCA_964472445.1 uncultured Desulfobacteraceae bacterium | reverse complement strand
CTTCGTGGTAAAAATATCAATGAGTATTTTTCAAAGGCCTCCTGATAAAGTCAAAAAACAACTTATTGATTTATTTTGTTTGCCATGATAAAAGTCTAAATTTGTAAAAATTTATAAAAAAATTTTGGATATATTATGTTAAACAAAGACTATAAAATTTCTCCTGAAAAGTATAACCTGTATTCACGCAAAAATTTTACCGAAAATCCGCGCATAAAAAGTCTCCCCCAAAAAACTATTGAAGCAATTCTGACTGTTTCAACAGTATTGCCGTTCCGGGTTAACAATTACATTATCGATAATCTCATTGATTGGAATAATATTCCTTATGATCCTATATACAGGCTTACCTTTCCTCAGCCTGAAATGCTTGACGATCAGGATTTTAAAAAAATGAATGAGCTGTTAGCAAAAAAAGCTTCTAAAGACGATATTACTGCAGCTGCCCGTAAAATTCAGATGAATATGAATCCTCACCCTGCGAATCAGCTGGAAATGAATATCCCTGAACAAAGAGGCAAAATATTAAACGGCATGCAGCACAAATACGATGAAACCGTACTTTTTTTCCCAAGACAGGGACAAACCTGCCATGCTTACTGCACTTATTGTTTTCGCTGGGCGCAATTCATAGGGATTGACAGTATTAAATTCGCAAGTCGTAACACAGAAAATCTTATAAACTATCTGCAAAATCACCCTGAAATAACAGACGTGCTGTTTACCGGAGGGGATCCTATGTTTATGCAGACAAAATTGCTTAGACGTTATATAGAACCACTTCTTGAGCAAAGGCCCGGCAATCTGAGCTCAATCAGAATAGGCACAAAAAGCATTGCTTACTGGCCATACCGTTTTCTCACAGACAATGATTCAGATGATCTTATGCGCATGTTTGACAAGATTATTGCAAATGGATTTCACCTTTCGATCATGTCACATTTCAGTCATTACAGGGAACTTGAAACACCTGCAGCCCAGGCTGCTGTAAAACGTATTCTGAGCACGGGCGCTGTTGTTCGCTGCCAGGCGCCTGTTGTACAGCATATTAATGATGACCCTGACATATGGGCCAGAATGTGGAAAGCGCAGGTAAAATTAGGCGCAATACCATACTATATGTTTGTGGCAAGAAATACTGGACCAAACGAATATTTTAATGTACCTCTTGAGCAAACATTAAATATTTTTACAGAAGCCTACAAACAGGTATCTGGTCTGTGCCGGACAGTCAGAGGTCCATCAATGTCTGCAACCCCGGGTAAAGTAATAATCAGCGGGATAACCGAAATATGCGGAGAAAAAGTATTTGCCTTAAAATTTATTCAGAGCCGCAATCCAGAATGGACAAACCAGATATTCTTTGCTCGGTTTGATAAAAAAGCATGCTGGCTCAATGAGCTTAAACCAGCCTTTGGGGAAAAAGAATTCTTCTTTAATGAACAGGATGATTTTACTTGCTCCTGATCCGGTCAGCATTTTAACAAAAACTCTCTTCTTTAAATTAAGAAAAAATATGAGCCATAAAAAAAATATTGGAAAAATTGAACCATTTGAATTATTCAGCAGGGAATATGATGAATGGTTTATAAAAAATAAAGATAAATATGAACTCGAGCTTCGTACCATAAGAAGTTTTATTCCTGTAAACAGCAATGTTATGGAGGTCGGTGTTGGTTCGGGCAAATTTGCCGTACCTCTGGGAATTAAAACAGGCATTGACCCTTCCTGCAAAATGGCTGAAAGGGCAAGAAAGTCAGGAATAAGAGTAATCAGAGGTATTGCAGAAGAACTGCCTTTTTCAGGCAACTGTTTTGATTTTATTTTAATGGTTACCACTATATGTTTTGTTGATAATATTAAAAAAACCTTTAAGGAAGCGGCACGTGTCTTAAAAAAGGATGGTTTTATTGTTATTGGCTTTGTGGATAAAGAAAGTAAACTGGGCAAAGAATATATAAGCAAAAAGGACAAAAGCAAATTTTATAAAACAGCAAATTTCTTTTCCACAAAAGAAGTGTTGGTTTGCTTAAGCGAAACCGGATTTGAAAACTTTGAAATTAAACAAACCTTATTCCCTGAAAACAATGAACCAGCTATTAAGGATGGTTTTGGAAAAGGATCTTTTGTTGTAATAAAAGGCAAAAAAGGAAACAATGTTCAATGGATGAAATAATAGAAAAAAACAAACGTCCTGTTTCAATAACTCTTATATGTATAATCGGATTCATTGGGGCATTAATTACTTTTCCCATGGTTTTTTCGACCACAGCCAAACAGGTCGGTGCATGGTTTCCACCATACCTTCTTTTTTCGGCTCTTACAGGTCTGGCATGTATGACTGGTTTATGGATGATGAAGAAATGGGCGGCATTTACATACACGGGTTTTGTAGTTCTCAATCAGATTGTTTCGTTTAAGATGGGTGTATGGAATATAATGGCGCTTGTGCTGCCTGTTATAGTTATTTTTTTTGCGCTCAAAAATGTTTC
>CAYYMU010000177.1:0-4876 GCA_964472445.1 uncultured Desulfobacteraceae bacterium | reverse complement strand
CGGTTCATCCCCACGCCTGTGGGGAACATACTTCCTGGAACATATTGAAATCAGTAAGGTTTTTTGGACTCAGGTTTTTACCAAAAGTTTTCAATTTTATTTTATGAAAATTCAAATTGTCAAAGAGCATTGTCTTTACCACCCTCTGCTTGATCCGGCGGCATAAAAGACACCAGACGCAATCCATCATAATCTATAGGAATACGCCTGTTTTTACCGTATGTTTGAAAGTCGAATCCCGATTCGTTATTGGTTGCCCACGACATCGCAACATTTCCTGTTTCAGCCAATCCCACTATCTGCTCCCAAATCATTTCCCGGATACGTTTTGATACATTTCCGACATAAACACCCGCACGAATCTCCAAAAGCCATATGGCCAATCTTCCCCTAAGCCTCGGCGGAACGTTTTCGGTCACTACAACCAGCATACTCATTTTATTTACTCCTATGCCCCTCGTCTCCAATTTGTTCCGGCTCGGGAATGGCTGGAGGTTGTGCATCCTCTGGAGGGGGCGGCGGATCAATGCCTCCGGCAGAAAGAACTTCTTCTATCGAAGGAATGATCTTTTTCAGAAGTCTGGTTTCTCTAAAAACATCTCTACAGGCAATACGCACTTTTCTATCCGGATGGGAAGGATATTTAGCAGCGGTTTTAAAGGCCACCGGTACAACGGTATTAAATTTAAAGATATCCGCAATGTCATATACGAAAGAAAGTGGTTTTCCGGAGTGGATAAACCCGACCGCCGGAGCGTACCCGGCTGCAAGGACGGCGGCTTCCGTGATACCGTACAGGCAGGAGGTGGCCGCACTGAGACATCTGTTGATCAGATCACCCGAATCCCAGTTTTTCGGATCATAGCGCCGTCCCGTCCATTTTACGCCGTATTGCCTGGCCAGCAGTTCATAGAGCTTCCGCACCCGGGCACCTTCAATGCCGCGAAACTGTTCTACACTGCGGCGATCCGGTGGCTTCTCTCCGAAGCGCATTTCAAACATTTTGCGAACCACCTTGAGCCTTAATCCCTCGTCCAGCGCAAGTTTCGCCTGATAAAGCAGCTTGTCGGAACGTGCTCCCCCGGGTTGGCCTGCGGAATACAGTCGCACGCCGGCTTCTCCCACCCAGATCAGCAATGTCCCGGTAACCGCCGCCAGTTTAACCGCCGCATGACTGATACGGGTACCCGGTTCCAGCATGATGCAGGCCACCGATCCCACCGGTATGTGCTTACGCTCCCGGTCTTCCCCATCCACTTCATTTATCACTACAAACGCCCCGTCTTTAACATCAATTCGACCATAGTAAACGAAGATCATAGATATACGATCTTTTATCGGTATGGGTTTAAGTGGCGGAAGCATGTTTTTAGTCATTTGGGCTCACTTCTTTTTTTTACTCGACAGTCGTTTTCTGCTTTCAGGTTCGGTCAGATAGTTTTCCGGTCTGACCACCTTGTCTCCGGTCTCATTTTCCAACTTTTTCCGGGCGTCACCTGCGATCTTGCCGCCCTTACGGGCCGCGGTTTTGTTTTCACCAAAGCCCTGGGCATCCTTCTTGCGGGAAATCTCGGTAGTGGCAGCCTCGCCGAGCATGGAAAAGATCAATTCCAAATCGGTCATATGATCGCGGAGATTCTCGCGTTCCAGCCCTTTCAGATTTTTATATTCCGAAGGGGTAAGTCCAAAGGCGGCCTTGGAAATTTCCGAAGTAAGGATAGCGTATTCCGGTTCATTTTTTACGCCGCGTTTCTTCCATTCATCAGTCAACTCAGCCCGGATAGCAATGCCGCGCATCCGCTTCTCAATCCATACGTCGGAATACCCCTTAGCACGGTAAATGGCCTTTGTACGCTTACTTGCCAGTTCCGGATCTTCGATCTCCTGGACCCGTTCATAGCCGACCTTGGCCAGCCAGCGCTTGAAGGGTTCGGCTTTGGATGAGGGAATGGACTGGATAATGCGGAAAATGCCTTCCGTGTTGGCGCAGTTGATCTTCTGTTTGCCACCAGATGTTTCCAACCAAAGGGGGGTGACAATTTGTCCCCACCCCTTAGCTAACTCTACGTCACGCTTACGCATTTTTTTGATATAATCGGAACTGTTCACAGTTTCTGTCAACACCTCAACAATATCCGCAACAGAAAACCACCATTCATTATTATGAAGCGTCCGCCGAATTTCTTTGCCCTTAAAAACAACCAGTTTGTTTTCCATGCCTTGCTCCCTAAATCCGTTTCACCAGCATCAGCCCACAGCCGAATGCCTTAGCTCGCCCAATCCCCTGAAACAGAGCCTTTGTAAACTTCTCAACATCTGTAATCTCCAAATCACCAAGAAAATCCACAGAACTGAATCTCGAATTTACACCCGCAGTTTTGTCCAATTTGTCAAGGACGTCCCCAAAGGCACATATCAAGGAGCGTCCCCAAGGTTCCCTTATTTATGGACGTCCCGTAGGTGTTCAGTATTATCTCTTATTGCAAATAGATTGTCAGCTATTGAAGCAATAACCAGAAAGAAAGAGCAAACAAATACACCTTGCATAAAAACTGCTATGCTCCAAATTATTCCAGGCAGAGAGGTACCGAATTCAGACAGAAGAACAATGGCACCAACTGTCCCTACTGCAAGGTCTATCCACGCCATGAATCTCAAAACAGCAATAGAGGTTTCGAGTCTTTGTCTCGGTATACGGACTTCATTTCCGAAATCCTCCGCTGTGAGGTTAAAGTTCTTCACTGCCCATCGAGCTTCCTTAGAGTTAGGAAAAGAAGAAAAGAGAAGTCTACATATTTCCAATAATCGGTCTCTATCTCCGTTGTCATGTGCTTTATAGGCTTCGAAGTACAGACTTTTTAAATTGTTTTTCGTATTACTGCAATCCATAACGGCACCCCTTTTCATTGATAGATTTTTTAACACCTAACCTTTTATGTTATCTATTCAGCATCTTGATTTTCAACTCTCTGAAATTAAATCAAGTTTTCATTCGATAGAACCTAATAATTTGTATATTAAACAAAAAACAGGATAACCCTTTGAAGGCTATTTAACCAGATCAGAACCACAATGCTTACACTTTATAGCTTCAGCTTTAATCTTTTCAGCACAATATGGGCATTTTTTTTCATCAGGTTTTAAACGCTGAATTTTTGGTTTCTTATACTTATTAAGAAAATGAAAAGCTTTTCTGGAGAATTCATCTGCACCATAACCTGAAAATTCAAAAACAACGTTCTGTTTTACAAAGTTTTCATCTTCCCAATCGAAAACAATACAGTATTCCTTATCTTTTTTCTTTTTAGGTGCCGCAAGTGAAAATATTCCAAGAGTTAAAATTCTTGTGGCTGTTAATCTTTGAGCAATAAAAGATTTATCTTCTAAGACAATATTATTAATTGAATTTCTGGAGATTTTACCAATTTCCTTACAACCAAACTTCCTGTCGATTTCATTACCCAAGGCATCAAGGGATACGGAATTTGACATAGTAAGGAACACGAAATTTGATTCAGTTATAGCGCAGTAAACATCATTTTGCTCAACAGAAGCGTTTTCAAAGCCACCCAAATATTTAGGTAAGCATATTTCTTCGATAGAACCAATGGACTTAAATACAGCTTTTATTTTAGCTTTTTTATCGCTCACATCTATAATTCCGATATAAACAGCCGTAATTATCACAATAATTATTAAAATGTAAATCCCCACCATAATATTAACTTTATTTTTCTAAATGTAAGCCAGCCCATAAACCCGGCTTGTTGGCCTATTTTATTTATCCTCAATGATTATAAGTTGTCTTCAGTATCTATGGCAAATTTAACTCTACAATGCGGACATTCTTTAGGTAATGAATCGCCGATTTCCTCTGGAATAAGTACTTTTTTGATTTCCTTAATAAGTACTTTTTTGATTTCCTTTTTGCATTCGGAACATTGAAAATTATAAACGGGCGAAGCTTCTGAAATTTTACCACCAAAATTCAGCCCATTTTGTTTCTTAAGAAGTCTGATTATTTCAGCTCCAGCACCTATAACAATGAAAAGGAATATTCCCTGAATGAGACATCCGAGACCCAAAGCAAACCAAAATGGTGACAACCCATTTGCTCCCCATTCTGAGTATGAGGAAGTTTTTGTTACAAATCCTGAAAATATAACGCAAGCTATGAGGCTAAGGATACCAATGCCAAGAAAGACTATTGCTAAGCCAGACATTTGACCCTCTTTGCCACCCGAATACTTTTTAAAATATTTCTTTATTGTTGCCATATTAAATCTCCTTTTAAGTTTATCGGCCAACGAGGCTGTCGAAAAAGCAGTTTCCAATACAATATTCGTGACAGCACAGTAAAATGTTAATAGAAATTGGAATATTTACTAAGACGCAGTTTATACTTCAGGGGAATAAGTGCTTCTATAACAGCTAACAGATCGTTTGCAGAAAATATGTCTCCATATCTCCTGTTATCCTTATGCCATGGCATAGGTTTTCCCGAAGTTGCAGATCCTTTTTATAAACCAAGACTAAACTGCCGGTGCTTTAACTGCAACAACATATCAAGAACCACGAAGATTCCTGAAGCATCTCCATTTTACTTTTTATATCCCTTCCGGTTCCAGGACTTGTCAAAAATGACCTCTTTGTCTTTATATTTCTTGGAATATCCGGTTCGATTCTTTTCTTTGTCATAATGACGCCCTGTATCATCTTTGTCCCATTCAGTATGTCCGATCCGGTTTTGATTAATATCATAATGAGTGTTTTTGTTTTCTTCAGAGATGGTATGTCCGGTGCGGTTCCAAGAGCTATCATAATGGGTCTGTGTGTTACCGTCTATCACAGTATAGCCGGTTATATTATGATGCTC
>CAYYMU010000176.1:0-4879 GCA_964472445.1 uncultured Desulfobacteraceae bacterium | reverse complement strand
GTACACTAAAAAAAGACATTGCAGAAAGCGAAAGAATGTTAAAGGCGCTGATAAAATCTTTAGAGAACAAACACTTGAATCCTTGACCCCTTGAATCCTTGGACCCTCTTCTTCAACTAAATTGGAGAAGAACCACACAAGATAACAAAGCCCGGGTTTTAGGGAAACAAAACCAACCTGATTAGGACAAACTCCTGACTTCAGGGAAATTTCCTCATAAAAATGAACCCCTGTCCTTATTGACAATTAATATTTAGTCAAGTAATTAAATAAAATATAAAAAGGAGTAAAAAATGCCTGCCAGCGTTGACGAACTTATGGTTAAAATAGCGGATGTTTGCACCTATAAATGGGATATGCTTAAAAACAGACCGCTTGCCTTTTTTTTGTCCGCGTTTGCTGGTGGTGCATTCGTCAGTTTTGGGGCAATGCTCGCTCTTTCGGTCAGCGCAGGGGTCCCGGAAAACATGGCAGTAGGGTTCGCCAACCTTCTCATGGGACTGGTTTTTACGTTTTCCCTTGTTATCATAATGTTCAGCGGTATGACGCTGGTAACTGCGGATATGGCCTATGGGATCATCGGTATTTTTCATAAACGTATCAATTGGATGCAGTTTGTCTGGGGAGTTATTTTAGCATATGCCGGAAATTTTACAGGCAGCATTTTTTTTATGTGGCTGTTAAGTAAGGGCGGGGGATACGCAGCCCTGCCATGGCTCGTACACGCCCATGCTATTGGTGTGGCAAAAACAGGTGCAACATCCATGCAGATTTTCGTCATGGGTATTATCTGTACCTGGTCCCTTCAAGCAGCCGCATTTTTGTTCGTCAAGGCCAATGATGACGTATCAAAGATACTTATGGCCGCTTACGGTCCCCTTGCCTTTGTAGCGGGGATGGCCGAGCATTGTATAGCAAATATTGGTTTTCTGGCCGTTCCTTTATTTCAGCAGGACCTTTACCTTAAGGTTGCAGGTAAAATCACAAACCACGCTCCTGTCATTCTCCATTGGGGATTTGGTCAATACGGCTGGGCGCATAACCAGCTTTACACCATACTTGGGAATTTTATCGGCGGAATTTTATTTGTGGGAGTTATTTTTCAACTGGTTTCCAATCCTGAAAGAGTTTCTGAGATTTATAAAAACAAAAAAGAGTTTATGATCAAACTTTGACGGTTTTGTAAAAAGTCGAATTTTTTTCCAAAACTGCTCAATGTCTCTTGCAAATGACTTTTTACGAGTGCATCAACTTTAAAGGAGATATCTATGGATTTTGACTACAGCCCCTGGAATCCAATTATATGGGCATTTTTCGGTGTTTTCGTGTTTACAGTAATACTGATTATTTCGGTGTTTCACAAAAAATATCCAGACTATGCTGAAAGATGCGAACAGGAAGACGAGTGACTCCTTATTCCATAGCAGTCTGGATTGATGTTCCGAAAAAATATCTGCACAGAAATATTTTATTGGCTGTAACATAAAGAAATGGAGGAAAAAAATGAAAAAAAACGGGTGGATACCAACGGTGTGTTACCAGTGCAAGGCGGAATGCGCCATCATGGTGCGTGTGGAGGACGGATGCATCAAGGAGATCAGGGGTAACCCCAAAGGACGAGGCAAGGCATGCGTCAAGGGGATGGCCGGAATTTCCCTTGAATACAACAAGGATCGCTTGACACAGCCACTGAAACGGACAGGCAAACGAGGTGAAGGAAAATTCGAGCCCATATCCTGGGACGAAGCCCTGGATATTATCACGGATAAATTAAAAGCGCTTAAAGACAGAGGTGAAGCGCACAAGCTAACAGCCAGTTTTTTCCCTCATTCCATAACCGATCCCAAGTGGCGATTTTTGAACGCTTACGGCGGTTTTATCAACACAGCCCTGCCACACTGTGATTCGGCTAAAATAGTTGCCTGCATCAAGACCATGGGCGGTGTGCCAAACCACCATCTTCCACCGGCATGGTATACTGTACCTAAAGACGGGATCATGATTCTGGCTGGCCGCCATGCATTCGGAGGTCTGGATGATGCGTCTGTCCCATTGCATATTCTGGATGCCAAAGCAAGAGGAGCAAAGCTGGTAGTTCTTGATCCTATTTTTACCGCGGATGCAGCTAAGGCCGACTGGTGGATTCCCATCAATCCTGCCGGAGATACTGCTTTCTTCTTAGGCATGATTAATCATATCATTACCAACGATCTGTACAATAAAAAATTTGTAGAAAACTGGGTCCGCGAGGGTGATTTTGACAAACTCAAAGACTACATAGAGGATAAAACTCCGGAGGCCATGAGCAAAATTTGTGATGTTCCTGCTGCCGATATCAGGAAACTCGCTGATGAATGCGCTAAAGCCCCTTCAGTGGGGGTAGACAGCTTTAAAGGAATTATGCTTGGCCAGGCTCTGGACTTCGGCCACGCCTGGAACATTTTCCTGGCTGTGACAGGAAACATTGACAATCCAGGTGGTCAGCCATTGCCGGATTTAACCCCAATGTCACCGGTAGAACCTGTACCGGCCGGGCCGGATTTACATGAACTTGGGTGGCATCGCACAGGAAAGGATAAGGACACTTTCAGTCACTATTCTTTTATTATGGAGCCCACATGGTATCAGGCACAGGCCATTAAAAACGGAGATCTGAAAGTATTGATTAATTCAGAAGCTAATCCAGCCTTGACTGAGATGGGACAAAAGGAGTGGAGCGACGCGGTATGCATGACCGGTGACAATTACGAATACAAGCTCGAACTTCTTGTCAGTTACGAGATTATGCTTTCAGAAACATCTAAGTATGCCGATCTTGTCTTGCCGGACAAATCGTATTTTGAGCGCTGGGAGCTCTTATACATGCCATGGTTTTATAACTTTGAAACAGGCATTCTCCTCCGCCAGCCAGTGGTTGAAGCGCCCGGAGAGTGTCGTCATTCAAACAATGTGTTTATAGAGCTGGGTAAAAGGCTTGTTCCGGAATATTTTTCGTTCAAAGACGATGTGGAATATTACGACATCCAGCTGGCCGGACTTGGTCTGTCAGTCAAGAAACTTCAGGACATGGGAGGATTATGGTCGACCCGTGCCATGGGATTTAAAAAATACGAACAGAGCGGCGGATTTGGAACACCGAGCGGGAAACTGCATCTGTACTGGGAAGACCTTGAAGGCGCTAATCAGGCCATGCCGCGGCCAGGTTTGGCCCCGGAATACGAAGTAGAAATTGATAAATATCCGTTTATTCTTATTTCATACCGCACTATTTTCCATTCCGGTGCCGGTCAATGGACTCTTAACAACCCGCAACTTAGAGACAAGGTAAGCGGTTTTTTTGATAACCCTCTGCTAATTAACGAAGCTGCAGCCGCGAAGCTCAATATAAAAGACGGGGAGACTATTACCATCACCTCTCGCACAGGCCAAGTCAAATGCAAGGCAAAACTGACTGAACGTATAAGGCCTGATTGTGTTGGACTTGCTCACGGCTTTGGTTCGACTGTCGGAACAACAGCGACTATGGGCGAAGGCGTAAACGATAATATCCTGATACCAGACGCCGGAAGCACTCTTAACTGGCAAGACGTTGTGGGCGGCGAGTCCCATGTCTCCACACGCGTCCGAATCGAGAAATAAAGGAGAATGCCATGAAACAATTAAGCTTAATGATAGATCTTTCGCGATGTATCGGCTGCAAAACATGTATTGTGGCCTGCCAGAATTTCCACGGTCTTGTGGACTATGAAGCGGCCTTGCCCAATGAAATTCCGTTTTATCTGCGCGTAGAGTCCAAGCGGGAAGGGGTTTATCCTGAAATATCCGTTAACTCCTGGGTTGTTCCCTGCCAGCACTGTAAAAATGCGCCATGTATAAAAGCCTGTAAGTCGGATGCCATTACCAAGGATCCGCATACAGGTATTGTGCGTATTAACAAAGAAAAATGTTCCGGTGAAAAGGACTGTATTGAGGCATGCCCATACAATGTTATTCAATTCAATAAACAGGAAAACTATGCACATAAATGCGATCTTTGTTTTGACCTTATTCACGCAGGTGGAACGCCTGTCTGTGTTGAAACATGCATGACCGACGCCATTTCTTTTGGAGAAAAGTCATTGCTCAGGCAGCAGGCCCAAGACGAAGGCAAGGAAATACTGAAAAAGATGAGCGCGCAATCAATCCTGTACGTTCAAAACCAACAGGTCTGAGAAAATTAAATGTTCCCCCCTCACCAAGTTCTATGCCCAGAATTTAGAGGGGGGACATTAATCTCGTAAAAAGTTGAATTATGCTGCTATGCGGCACTGTAGACAAAGATAACTTGTTAATCGTATCAAAGGGTATGAACATCGAACATCGAACATCGAATAAGGTATTCTGCCATTTTATAAACTGACGGAGCGACTCGCCCGCCTCTTCTGAGCGATTTCATTATTCGATGTTTACCCGCCTTCGGCGGCACCAGAGGCGACCAGGGTTCAATGTTCAAAAACCGCTTTACGGCGCTATAACCGAAAAACAACTTGTTAATCATATCAAGAGGTTATAGTTTTAGTTATTTGTAAGCTGCGTTATGCCGCATGCAGCACTTGAAACCATAAATAAAAAACGGCAGGGTTTTAACATCCCCTGCCGTTGATATTGTGAGACCTTTGCAAAATCTCCCCTTTTGCCCAATTTCTGCTTAAGGCCCCAGTACCATCCTCCAGAGGATAAATATCTGCCGGAGCTATAATTTTTTGAACCGCAAAGTCGCAATGGACGCAAATGGTTTTATTTTTTTATTGGACAGGATCAACAGGATATTACAGGATATTTTTTCCCTGCCCTGACGGGCAAATTACTGCTTCAGGTTGTTTACCATTCGTTTTATGCC
>CAYYMU010000175.1:0-4884 GCA_964472445.1 uncultured Desulfobacteraceae bacterium | reverse complement strand
TTAATTTAATCACAACTGAAGACTGATTGTTTAAAGTTATTCTAATTTCAAGTGCCGCAGAGTGACATAGTGGAGCTTTTTACGAAGCCATCAAGTTTACGCTGGCAGAAATGCTTATGAAGGATTTGGTATAGATGCGATTTTTAATTATATTAGGATTATTATATGTTGGATACAGGGCAGTTAAGTCTTTTGTGCTGCCGGGTGGGCCCTCGAAAACTAAAGTTTCCAGCAAGTCTGCTGGTGAAATTGATGATGTAATGGTAAAAGATCCTTATTGTGAAGTATATTTTCCCAAAAGAAACGGAGTGCATTTAAATATTGACGGAAAGGATCTGTATTTTTGCAGCACAGAATGCAGAGACAAATTTATTGCAGCCCATTCGAAAAATGATGCTTAGGAGACATTGAAAGATGAAATTTTTTATAGACACAGCTAATATTGATGAAATAAAGGAAGCAAACAGCATGGGAATGGTTGATGGAGTTACAACCAATCCCAGCCTTATTGCAAAAGAAGGCCGTGATTTTGAAGAGCTTGTTAAAGAAATTTGCGAAATTGTGGATGGTCCTGTAAGTGCCGAGGTTATCAGTCTCGATACCACGGGCATGCTCGATGAAGCGAGGCATCTTGCGGCTCTTCATGAAAATATAGTAGTTAAAATTCCCATGACTGTTGATGGAATAAAGGCTACACGGCAACTTTCAGAAGAGGGTATTAAAACAAATGTTACTCTGGTTTTTTCACCCCTGCAGGCACTTATGGCTGCAAAAGCAGGAGCTACTTACGTAAGCCCCTTTATAGGCAGATTAGATGATCTTGCAAGCGAAGGTATGCTTATCGTCGAACAAATTGTTGAAATTTATAGTAATTATGGGTTTGACACTGAAGTTATTGTTGCAAGCATAAGAAATCCAGTCCATGTGCTGGATGCGGCATTAATCGGCGCCGACATCGCTACAATACCTTATAAAGTACTTGCCAAGTTAGCTGCTCACCCTTTGACAGATAAGGGGATTAAAGCATTTCTTGATGACTGGGAAAAAACGAAAAAATAAAAACATATATACAATGTCTTATGATAATAAAATAAAAAACTTACTGTGCGATCCCAATAAACTGACATTATATCGTATAGTTGCAGTACCTGTTATTGTAATTTTGATGCTTTTTCCTAACAGGTTTTCAACATTTATTGCAGCACTTGTGTTCAGTGCAGCGGCAATTACCGATTATTTAGACGGCTATTTTGCAAGGCTGCATGGACTTGAGTCAGATTTTGGGAAAATCATGGATCCTGTTGCCGACAAGTTGCTGACTTCTTCGGCTCTTATAATGCTGACCTCTATTGGCTGGGTTTCCGGCTGGGTAGTTTGTATAATTATAGGCCGTGAAATTGCGGTAACCGGTCTGCGCAATTTTGCTGTTGGAAACAAAGACGATGTTGCTGCATCCAGTCTCGGGAAATATAAAACAGGATTCCAGATAGCAGCTATAATACCTCTTTTATTCCATTATCATTATTTTGGTGTAAATTTCCATGCAATCGGAAGCCTGTTTTTATGGGCGGCGCTTATATTAACTGTATGGTCAGGAGTTGATTATTTCATAAAATTTAAAAGGCATCTCAAGATTTAACCTAATTTTTTGTTGACAAAATAGGTATTTTTGTAAAATATTCATAAATCTCTGAGCGGGAGTAACTCAGTGGTAGAGTGCGACCTTGCCAAGGTCGAAGTCGCGGGTCCGAATCCCGTTTCCCGCTCCATTTTTTTTATGGCGGCATAGCCAAGTGGTAAGGCAGCGGTCTGCAAAACCGCTATTCACCAGTTCGAATCTGGTTGCCGCCTCCACATAACTTTTGAGTTGTATTCCGGCGTTTGTCAGATGTTTCTATTATATTCCCCAAAACAGCATTTTTACCGCACAGTTCATCAATTCTGACTTTAATAATAGAATTTTTCAGTTTTTCCTCACATCGCACAAAAACAGGAATGTAGTTTGAAGTTGTTCCTTTTAAACAGCCCTTAAATTTAGATTGCGTGCCTTCTATTAAAATTTCCGTATTTTTGCCGATCATTTTTTTATAAAATTCATTTTTCTTATTTATTCCAAGTTCACGCATCCTCAGGCATCTGTCTTTGATTGCCTGGGCTGAAACCTTGTCGGGATATTCATGCGCAGGTGTGCCTTTACGAGCAGAAAACGGAAAAACATGCAGATAGGTAACAGGTAAATTTTTTATCAAAGAATATGTATTTTCAAAAGCCTCCTGTGTTTCACCGGGAAATCCTATCAGCGTATCAACGCCTATTGCTGCATCAGGAAGAAGTTTATGGATTTTCATTGTAAGGTTTTCAAAAAATTCTCTTGAATAAGGCCGATGCATTCTTGTTAAAACAGAATTATCTCCGCTTTGCAGAGGAATATGAAAATGATGACAAAAAACATCTGACCCAGCCACCATCTTTATAATATTATCTGTAAGGTTATCTGGTTCTATTGAGCTGAGCCTCACACGATCAACTGGCTGCAGATTTTCTATCTTTTTTAACAACTCGTACAAACTGGTTGGCGGGGCAAGATCAAGTCCATAGCGGCCAAGATGAATCCCTGAGAGAACCACCTCATGATATCCGGAAGCCTTTAGAAGTTTAATGCTGCCTAATACCTCTTCCAAAGACATGCTGCGGCTGCGTCCCCGTGCATAAGGCACAATGCAGTATGTGCAAAAACTATTGCAGCCATCCTGTATTTTAATAAACGGTCTTGTTCTGTTTGCAAATACAGTAACCGGACTTGACCGGAATTTTGACTCCTGACCAATATCACTCCATATCAGTAAGGGACAAGATTCCGGCAAAGCAATATTTTTTGTATTTTCGGATGTAATTATTTCAGGAATCTTATGCTTGTCAGCATGACCTACAATATAATGCACCCCTTTTATTTTTTTAATTGAATCAGGTTCTATTTGGGCATAACACCCTGTAACGACTATACATGCATCAGGGTTGGATCTAATTGCCCTGCGAACAGCCTGTCTTGACTGCATGGATGCCTTTTGGGTTACAGTGCATGTATTAATAATAAACAGATCTGAATTTTCCCCGTTTTGTACGGCAGCCCATCCCTTTTGCATAAGGTTTTGAGCCATAGCTGCAGATTCGTACTGATTTACCTTGCAACCCAGAGTTGTAATTTTGAATGTCGGCATAATTTATCCCTGAAATCTGTTTTTTTTAACCTGCGATCCATCCTCCGCCGAGAACTTCTTCGCCCTGATAGAATACAGCTCCCTGTCCAGGGGTTATCGAGGACTGAGGATCTTCAAACCTGACAACTGCTGTATTGTCGCTGCCAGGAAACAGGGTGGATAAAGCAGCTTCATGGCGATATCTAACACGGGTATAAACTTTAACCGGAGATGCGGGTTTTTTGTCTATCCAGTTTATTTTTATTACTCTGCATGCTGATGCAATTAAATTGTGTTTAGACCCAACTATTATACGATTTCTTTTTTTGTCTATTTTCACAACATAATATGGTTCCAAACCAGGGCAGTTTATGCCGCGTCTCTGGCCTATGGTAAAAAGATGCAGTCCTCTATGCTTTCCAATTATGTTGCCGTTAATATCTTCTATGAGACCCGCCTGCGGCGTTAAACCTTTCTGGTGCGCAATGAATTCTCCATATCTTTTATCTTTAATAAAGCATATATCCTGACTTTCCTGCTTTGCAAGATAATCCAGCCCCTTTTCCTTTGCTATTTCAACCACTTCTGTTTTTGTCATACTACCTAAGGGAAAACAGGCGCGAGCAAGCTGTTTCTGTGACAAAAAAGCAAGAAAATAAGACTGATCCTTTTTCTGGTCAAGGCCTTTTAAAAGATGAAGCCTGTCGCCCCTGTCTTTTTTTATTCTAACATAATGACCTGTCGCAAGGCAGGAGGCATCAAGCTGCCGTGAAAATTCAAGAATTGTTCCAAATTTTATTAAAGAATTGCATACAAGACATGGATTGGGAGTCTGACCGGCCAGGTAGGACTGGATAAAATAATCTACAACGTTCTGCTTAAATTCCTTATGGCAGTTTACGATTTGAATATCTATATTCAGATTATCTGCTATATGAGAAATTTTACTTTCAGAAGATCCGTTCGATGTTTTTTTGCCTGATTTACTATAAACAGAGTCGGTTTCATATCCGGTAATAAAATGAATTCCAACAACTTTATGACCCTGGTTTTTTAATAAATAGGCAGCTACAAGCGAATCTATGCCACCGCTTATAGCAACTGTTGTTAATTGTTTCATTCAAAAAACGTATTGCTTGTCTGACGGACTTCCATAGCCCTTGTTATACATGCGGTTATACAAAGTTCGCATACACTGCATTTCTGCTGGTCAAATACAACCAGCATTTCAGGACGCTGAATGGAAAGCGCCCCTGTCGGACAGACAGCAGTGCAAGCTCCACAATGTATGCATTTTTTATCAATTCGTTTTACCTCCTGAGATGCATTCTTAACATGAATTCCATGTGATCTTAAGTATTTTACACCATCTTTGAAATTTTTTCTGGTTCCATACAGCTCAAGAACCATGATTCCTTCTTTTCTGGGCAATATTGTAGCATTCAGAATATTAAAGGTAAGATCATATCCTCTCACAAGATCACATACTATGGGCTGATGAACAATGTTTTCAGGAAAGCGGAGAATAAGTATTTTTGAATACAAAATAAGCCTCCATACAATTTTTTATTTTTACAACACATCTAATTTGAATTAATTGTTATGTCAACAGCAATACATTGGTTCTTAGAGACCTTTGCATAACTGCCGTTTTTCCGTGATGCGGCGTCAGACTCAAATTTTAATC
>CAYYMU010000174.1:0-4891 GCA_964472445.1 uncultured Desulfobacteraceae bacterium | reverse complement strand
GTTTACTATTTGTTATACATGAGTTTTTTCTGGTTTTAATTTAATTATAACTGTTACGAGACCCTTGAAAATGCTCAATTTTGTTTAAGTTCAAGGAAGGTGAAGATTTCAACCACAGGAATATATTGATATTTCGAGGATTGAAATTTGAGCCTGACGCAGAACTTGGGCAAAAGGGAGTTTTTGCAAAGGTCTCGATGCGATAACCGGTAAAAAATACAGTTGAGTTATTTGAAATTCATTTGTAAGCAACATTGAGCAGTTTTGGATTCCCCAAAAATGCTCACAAAACGAACAAATCTTACTTTTTACGATTTCATCATAATTACTCAAGCTTCAAACAAAATATTATTTTAATTTACAGGGCTATTAAGACAATCAATCATGCTGTATAAAAAGAAAAAATTTAAAACCAGATTAAGAGCTTTGATAGACAAAGCGCTTAAGGGTACACATAACCACTATTTCTGCTTTTTGCCCGGCGGGACAGGAATTTTATCTTCCTGGATGCTTAAACTCTTCTTCTCGGGCATTAAAACCAACAAAGAACTGGAGCTTACACTTAAAGACCTCCGGAAACAGGGCATTGTTGTCTATATTACTAAATATAAAAGCTATTTTGAGTATCTTTTTTATTATACCCGCTACAGGCAGCGTAAACTGCCAGTTCCTGAAATAGGGTTTGATTATAAGGTTTTTATATGGCAGCCGGTGTCGCGTATCCTGAGAATTTTGTTATCATATTTTGATTATTTTTTTAAGAACCGATCTTTGCCCAATCCTTATAGCAGCGGCTACATAAGCCGGGAACTTATAAACGGCAGATCAGGACTGATTTCACTTGTTGAACAAAAAGGATTCTATCGCAGATTTGTTAAACAAAAGACAGATCCCCTGCAATATCTTATCGAAATGCAGCAATCGATTGACAGGCCGATTTTTATTGTTCCCCAATTGATATTTTTCAGTAAAAACCCGCGCAGATCTAACCCGACCATAACCGATATATTGCTTGGGTCTGAAGAAAAACCAGGAAAAATAAGGCGTCTGATCACTCTTTTTAAAAGCCCTGAAAAAGTATTTATGGAAACATCTGAGCCACTTAATTTAAAACATTTTTTAGAAAATGAAAAAATCCAGCATAAGGACATTGAATATCAGTCACTTGTACTGAGACGCGATCTTTTACAGCAGATAAACCGCCATCGCCAAAGCACCATAGGGCCTACCCTGAAATCAAGGGAAGAGATTAAGGAAAGTATTCTTACAAATGATTCCCTTCATGATTTTATGGAAGGCTATTCAAAAAAACGTAATGTACCACTTCAGGAGGTACATAAAAAAGCCAATAAATATCTTGATGAAATTGCCGCCAAATACAATATGGCAATAATCAAGATCCTTGCGGGACTGATCAAATGGGTTTCAGATAGAATATTTGAAGGGCTTACATTCAATATGGATGGGCTTAACAAGGTAAAAAGCATGTCTAAAAAGGGGCCGCTGATTCTGATTCCTTGCCATAAGAGTCACATAGATTACCTGATACTGTCATATATTCTTTATGCCAATAATATGCCCTGCCCGCTTGTTGCCGCCGGTAAAAATCTTTCTTTCTGGCCCATGGGCCCAATATTCAGAGGGGGGGGGGCTTTTTTTATCAGACGAACCTTCAAAGGGGCAGCGCTTTATTCAAGGGTTTTTGTAGAATATATTCACAAACTTCTTGAAGAAGGATTTAACATAGAGTTTTTTATCGAAGGGGGCAGAAGCAGAACTGGCAAGTTAATACTCCCCAAATTAGGGCTGCTTTCCATTTTGCTGAACGCATATAAAGACGGGGTCTGTGATGATATGATATTCGTGCCTATTTATATCGGGTATGACCGGGTCATGGAGGAAAGTTCATACCTTAACGAAATTGAAGGAGGACAAAAAAAACCCGAAAGTATATTGCAGATCATTAAAGCAAGAAAACTGCTTAAAAAAAGATATGGAAAAATATATATTAAGTTTAACGAACCTATATCTTTAAACGAACTAATGGCACAAAATAATACTTCCATCAAAGATATGACATCAAAGGAGCATAATGCACTGACCCGCAACCTTGGATTCAGGATTATAAATGCTATAAATAATGTTTCAGTAGTTACTCCGCACGCCCTTGTCGCAAGCGCTCTTTTGAATTGTTCAAAAAAAAGATTTAGCTATGAACATTTGATGTCACATATAGATTCATATATGAACTACCTTTTGCTTCATAAGGCAGAACTGGCGGATACACTGCTGCTTGATTATGTTTATGCCGTTGAGCAGGCTATTGAAGCTTATCTTAGCAGAAAATTAATAATACAGACTTCAAAAAGTTTGAACGACAGATTCGGTTGCGCACAGTTTGCGGTAAATGAAAACAAAAGACCGATTTTAGAATATTATAAAAACAACTGTATTGCTTTTTTTATACCAGCCGCATTTACAGCTCTTGCTATTTTAGAAAAAGATGCATTTCAGTTTTCTGCATCAGATCTTAACCCTGAATATAATTTTCTCCAGGAATTTTTTAAAAACGAATTTGCATATAATCCAGATCAGGATTCAGAACAACTTATTCGAAAAAATATAAAAGCCTTTATTGATGAGGCTGTATTAATGCCACATCCATCACTTCCGGACACATACAACCTGACATCGGCAGGATTCAGAAAACTGAAACTTTTTTCCAGCTTCCTTAAAACATACTTTGAGTCTTATCTTATAGTTATTAAGAAGTTGGAACGATTACCTGACAATTCTACAGCTAAAAAAGATATTCTGAAAAAAATACAGGCTAATGGCAATCGTATGTATAAAAAAAGAGAAATTGAACACAAAGAAGCTCTTTCAAAAATAAACTATAAAAATGCTCTGGATTATTTTGTTGCACATGGAACCAGATCCTCTAAAGACGCTGAACAAATTAAATTTTATACAGAAGCAATAAAGCGTTACCTGAACTATCTGTAATAGTTACAATTATCTTTAATCATGGCGGAACAATGAGATATTTATGAAGGCTATGATACTTGCCGCGGGCCTCGGGATACGGCTTCTTCCTTTTACAAAAATTACTCCCAAACCTCTGTTTACCATCTCTGGCCGCCCTATGCTGGATATCATTATCTGCAGGCTTCAGTCCGCAGGTTGCAGGGCAGTAATAATAAACACCCATCATCTTCATGAAAATATAAATTCATTTTTAAAATCAAAACAATACACCATACCAGTACATACGGTTTACGAACCGGAAATTTTAGGCACAGGAGGAGCCATAAAAAATGCCGGCGATTTTTGGGACAATAAACCATTTATAGTTATAAACAGCGATATAGTCACAGATATTGACCTCCGGAAGGTATATGATTTCCATTTAAGACATAAATATTATGCCACTCTGGTTCTTCACGACTGCACGGAATTTAACAATGTAAGTTTTGATAAAAAAGGATTTATCAGGAAATTTAACAGAATTGGAGAAAAAATAAAATCTTCTTGCACAAGGGAACTCACTTTTACAGGAATACAGGTTCTTGATCCTGAAGTTCTCGATTTTATACCTGACAAAAATTTTCCAGACAGTATCAGCGTCTATAAAAAGTTAATTTCAGCAGGCAAAAAAATAAAAGCTTATGTTACAGATACATGTTACTGGAAAGATATTGGGACCCCTGAAAGATACAGTGAGGCTGTTTTTGACCAGATGGCTCCCAGTGCTTTTAAGATGGCCTTTCCTGATTCTTCAGCCAAAAAAATAAAACGCTTTCAACTGCAGGGAGATGGTTCAGACAGAAAATGGTACAGGCTGATCACTGCAGACAAATCCCTTGTAGCTGTTGATCATGGAATAAAAAGAAAGTCAGGAACTTCCGAGACAGACTCTTTTATTTCAATCGGCCTTCATCTTTATGACAAAAAAATACCGGTTCCAAAAATATATCTTTACGATGCTTTTTCAGGAATGGTTTTTATGGAAGATTTAGGGGACGTCAAACTCCAGTCCGCAGTTAAAGCCTGCAAAAATTCAAAATCAATTATATCCTATTATAAGTCAGTTATAAATATTCTCGTAAAAATGTCGGTTTTCGGACTTGAACAATTTGATTTATCGTGGACATTTCAGACATCATCTTATAACAAAGAAATTATTCTTGAAAATGAATGCCGGTATTTTGTTGACTCTTTTTTAAAAAGCTATCTTAATCTCAAAATATGCTACGATGATTTTAAGAATGAGTTTACATTACTGGCAGACAAATTGCTTGAGTTTTCGGTTAATGGCTTGATGCACAGGGACTTCCAATCCAGAAATATCCTGCTTAAAAACAAAAGGCCTTATCTAATAGACTTCCAGGCCGGCAGAAAAGGCCCTATTCAATATGATCTTGCATCACTGCTGATTGATCCATATGTAGCGCTTCCCGGTTATGTTCAAAATCATCTTCTTGATTATTGCGCTGATAAGCTTTTATCATATATTCATATTGACAAAAAAAACTTTTATCTGTGTTACAAATATTGCACAATAACAAGAAATCTTCAGATACTGGGCGCATTCGGGTATTTAAGCCGGGTCAAGGGAAAAACTTACTTTGAGCAATATATCCCAACAGCAATAAAAAGCCTGGAAAAAAATCTTTTGGCCTCTGAAGATACAGAATTCCCGGTGTTAAAATCGACTCTTCTGAAAATTACGGAAAAACAGATTGAGTGAATAAGATGTGCCCTTTTACTCGAAATGACAGGTTAAAGGGACTTTCAAATAACTAAATCAGGATCATCTCCAGATCAGTTGCAGTCAATTCTTGCTCGCCTCTGGCGAGAAGACAAAATAAGTGGGCTATTTCCAATTGAG
>CAYYMU010000173.1:0-4922 GCA_964472445.1 uncultured Desulfobacteraceae bacterium | reverse complement strand
ACTTGTTTTAGCTTAATTGACTACAACTAATCGGGAGATGATCCATAAATAGTTCTCTTTTTTTCAACATGATTAATAAGATAAAGCAATGTAGCCTGCTGTTTTATTTCCTCTGTAAGTCTGTTAAGAGAAGGGCGGTCAATGTCGAATATCCGTATAAAAATTTTCATGTAACCCTTTGGAACCCGTTCATAAGAAGTAAGCAGGCTTGACACGTGGCACCCGTAATTACGTATTAAATCGGTTATGCGTTTTATATTTCCCGGTTGATCAAGCACCTGAAGGCCAAACTGAACTCCTCCTTTTCCAAAACCGGTCAGAGAAAAAATTACTTTGTATAAATCAGATAAAGTAATTATTCCAACAAGTTCCATTTCATAATTAATTATGGGAAGGCCTGATATTTTGTGCAGCAAAATCAATTCTACAGCTTCTTCTACAGTATAATCAAAAAAAGCGGTAACCGGTTTTCCGGTCATAATATTTTTAACTTTAATTTCATTAGTATCAGGCAGATTAGAGCTTAACGAAGATGCTTTTTTTAAATCTTTTTTAGAAATAACCCCGACGAGCCTGCCTTGTTCCATAACAGGCAGCATTCGGATTTCATGTTCCTGTAACAACTTGATTGCGTGTTGCAATGAATCGTCAACATCAACAGTAAAAACCGACTCGCTCATCCAATCTTTGATTAACATGTAATCTCCGGTTAAAAATTCAATGCCTGTGAAATACCTTTAATTCTTACTGTTAAATACTACCTCTCGACAACTGTCAATTAGGATTTTATTTGATTAATATATTGATATATTAAACTATTTTAAAAAATAAGCTATAAAAAGTCAATGTCTTTATAAAACAAATAAAAAAGCCCTGGGACCCAGGACAGATTCGGTATATTTCTTAAAACCCTTCTGCATATCCTGCATGTGCATATTTTTTATTGCAAGAGGCGTTGTAGCAGGAGACTTCCATGACTCTATGGGTTTCAATGCTTTTCTTTTGAAAAACTCAGTTTTTACAAGGAAATTAATGTCACCCTGGACAGGTTGGAAATAAATATATCCATTCTTAATAACCACAGGCATATTTAGTCCATACTCCTTTAGTATTGACCATGAATCATAAGGCTCAGGATAATGATTAATATTCTTGTTAAGATATTTTATTTCATGATTTTTGATGCCTTTAAGCTGGAAAGCCTCTATCATGACATTTCTGTTAAGAACAATGTCAAAACCCGCCATTCCACCTTTTTGAGGGTCTTCCTGATTATTGTTGACAACTTCCATTACCATCCTGAAACCTTGTTTACGCTTTTTTAACGCAAATGCCAGACCTTCATAATCAATTGAGTCTGTAAGATATCCCAGGTCTTCAATATTATAGGAAATTTTGTCGTCCATCTTTTTTAAGATATCTCCAAATTCAAAACTTGTAAGATATATCCTGTAGCCCTTGTTATCAATTCTGAAAATCTGGTTGTCCATTGTTTGTTGTATAACCATATACCCATGATTATGAAGACGTTTTGGCGCATTTTTATCATAAATAAATCTGCCATTTTTCAGATTTATGCCGTGGTATGCTTTCTGGACCATAAAGAATACATTCTCTTTCTTAAAACCAAAAAAGCTGTTGTTTATAAAGTTTCTGATGATTTTATCAAAAGCGACTTCATTAAGAACAATAAGCATTTTTTGTTTTAAGAGAACTTCTTTTGGATCATATCCATAAGTTTCAGCGAGTCTGTAAATATCAAAAGAAAATTGCAGCATATGCCTTGTCCCAAGGGACAGCGGCAACAATTCTTCAGGATTACACCCTCCCGTTTTTTCTAAAATCTCTTCGGGCAAAACAGCAGAACCTCTTTCGCTGGCCATGATTTCCGTAATCTTTTCGATCGGCAGTTCTCTGGCAATATTAATCAGGTATTTAGTGCCGAGGCCGATCCGTGTTGCCTCGCCTGCAGCAGCATGTTCTGAAAATAATCTGCCTTCAAGAATACATTTACATGCTCTAACATAATCCGAGTTCGCCAGGCAATTTTCATCTACTATGTTAATGTTTCCAGGTTTTTCCAAAGAATCTATATTTTTATAGATATTAATATTTGTTTCATGCTTTTTAATGTTCGATATGGCGCCGTAAGAAGAAAGCTTATCCTGTGCGAGTTGGAGGCAGTAATCTATATAACTCTCATGATCGTAAAATAGCGATAAATCCATTTCTACTAAATTTAATGCTGTCTGTGTCATTGCCTTTTACCTTTTTTTGAAACTGCCTGTATATCATCTCCCTTTTTCTCAGGGGAAACCGGTTCCTGGTTTTCAAGGCAGTACCGGCGCCATGGGCAGTCTAACTGGTCGCAAAATTCCTCTGATCTGCGGAAACAATCAACATTTCCGTCTGCGCGCTGAATACTTCTGATCAGCTCTGTTATGTTCAGAAAATTCTCTTTCATTAGACTGTTTTTCTTACAATTGGGTTGTTAAGGGATTGGTCGAGTAGAGAATTGGTTGAGCGTTTTCGCGATTCAGGCAACCTTACAACTCGACGACTTAACTATTTAACTACTTGACTAAATATGATTTGTAAATAGAGGGAGGGGCTCATTTTAATGAGGGAAATACCCAGAAGGCAGGATTTTATCCTAAGAGGCTGTCCGAGAATGGCTATTTCCCGCAATCTCTGCGTCAGGCTAAGATTTTAATCCTCAAAATACTCAATGTATTCCTGCGGTTAAAATCTTCGTCTTCCTTGACCTTGCAAAAAATTTCTCATTCTCGGATAGCCTCCTAAGCAGGTTATCCTTTCCAGAGGTCAACATCAATCAGGCCAAGTTTTGCAGCATAACGGACTAATTCCGTGATGCTGTGAAGGTCAAGTTTATTCATGATATTTGTTCTGTGATTTTCAACAGTCTTAGGGCTGATAAAAAGCTCTTTGGCAATTTTTTTGGAGGAAAGGCCATCAGCCAGCATACGCATGATCTGCTGTTCACGGGCAGTTAAGGTGTCGTAGCCGGCATCGGTGATCTTTGCATTTTTTTTATCTGATTCCATGAGATTCTCAACTACCTTATGAGAAACAGAGGCGTCTAAAAAATACTCGCCTTTTGATATGACGTTAAGGCACTCAACAAGCCTTTCGGAAGTCGATTCCTTGACAACGTATCCTGTTGCACCGGCTCTGAATGCCTCGGTAATATAATCAATCCTGGAATGCATGCTCAGCATCATGATTCGTGTCCCGGGCAAAGCGCTTTTTATCTTGCGGGTAACGTCGATGCCGCTCTGATCCGGCAACGAAAGATCCATCACGATCAGGTCAGGTTTTAGTTTTTTTGCTTTTTTTTCTCCTTCACTCCCGCTTGCCGCTTCTCCAATCACCTCAAATTCGGAGCAGTTTGCCAGGATTGATTTGAGGCCTTCTCTGAAGAGAGGATGATCATCAACAAGCAGGACAGTTTTTTTATTCATTTTTTTTTCTCCATGCAGGGAATTTTTATCATAATTTTAGTGCCCTTCATCAGACGGGATTCAATTTTGATTATTCCATTAAGAAAGCCTGTTCTTTCTTCCATTGTCCGAAGCCCCATCTGTTTTTCGTTAAATGTTTTCGCCAGTCGTTTCTGAACGTCAAATCCTTTTCCGTTGTCTTCTATGCGAAGAATAATGTCAGGAAAAGACCTGACTAATCTGATAACTGGATTGTCTGCACAGGCGTGTTTTTTGATGTTGTTCAGACCTTCCTGAATCAGACGATAAAGCATGATTTTTGTATCAATATCCATTTGTGAATCATCTATACCGGCTGAAAAAAAATCAACCTTCAGTTTGTTTTTTGCTGCGAAATCTTCGCAATATCTCGCAATAGTCTGTACCAGTCCCAGTTCGTTCAGGCCAACAGGGCGCAGTCCATAAGCCATTTCCCGCACATTCATAATGATTTTTTGTACCATTTTAGACAGATCGGAAAACACTTGTCTTGTTTTGGCTGAAGATTCTTGTCTGTCGTCAAAAACGGTATCAAGGCTGATTTTTAAGGTAGAGAGTTCCTGTGCCAGATGGTCATGCAAATCACATGAAAGCCGTTGCCTCTCCATTTCCTGTGTTCTTATGAGTTGTTGCGACAGACTCCGGACACGTTCTTCCGCCCGCTTGCGGGCAGTAATATCCCTGTCAATGCCACGGTAGCCTGAAAGGTTGCCTGCTTTGTCGAAAAACGGGACGCCACTGGTTTCAACAATGACTTCATGCCCATCTCTGCGCAAAAGTCTATTTTCAAAGCCTGAAAAAAGTTTTTTTTTGGCTATGATTTGAGAGGCAGCCTCTCTTAAAGCGTAGTTCTCCTTTTCAAAGAAGAAATCATAAAAGAACCTGCCTATTACTTCATCAGGGCGATATCCTAAAATATCTTGAACCAGGGGATTGGAATAGGTGTATTTGCCTTGTGCGTCTATCTCCCATATCCAGTCCGATATTCTTTCAGCAAGGTCCTGAAATCGTTTTTCAGATTTACGCAATGATTCCTTTAGCCTGAATGCACGAACAACCTTTTCAATAACACTTGGGAGCAGGGTAAAGAAATCAGAGGACTTTACCAGATAATCCCATGCCCCAAGCTTCATCGCCTCTACGGCAATAGCCTCGTCTCCCTGACCTGTGGTTATTATAAGGGGAATTTGTTTGTTCCTGCGATTCAAAGCCTTCAGAAATTCAATGCCGTTCATGCCGGGCATAAGATAATCACTGATAATTATATCAGGCATGATTTCATCAAGTTTTTCAAGACAGGCGGCAGCCTCATGGAAATGATATACTGACACAGAAGGAAAGCTGTTGGCAATCGCCCGTTTCATAAGGCTGAAATGCGCTTCTTCATCTTCGATGATTATAAGTTTTAATTTTTCCATAAGC
>CAYYMU010000172.1:0-4933 GCA_964472445.1 uncultured Desulfobacteraceae bacterium | reverse complement strand
TGACAGTCTTTTTGAAAAAATCCGAGATATATGGCTTGTCTACTAAAAACATTATTTTGCCCCTCGTTATATAATAAGACCCTTGTAAAACCTTCCCTTTTGCCCAATTACTGCGTCAGGTTTAAGAGTAATTTTGAGTTTTTAATTTTTATTCTTCTGCTTTTTTTGGCATATATTTCCTGTATCACTTATCCTATCCATCAGCAACTTATAATGTGAAGAACGTCCCCTAAGTCCCCCTTGTAATGATAACCCCTTAATCATATTAAGGATAATTTATAAACTGCAAAACTGAAGGGCGTCCCTGAGATTCTTGCAGATTAAGCTATTGGAGATACTCCAGGATGGAATTTTTCATCGCGTTGGCGGACAAGAGAGGATAGATGCCAACGTTAGGGTGATAGCGGCCACGAATGCGGACTTAAAGAAGATGTGCGAAGCCGGCCAATTCAGGAAAGACCTCTATTACCGGTTAAATGTCTTTCCACTCGAGCTCCCGCCACTCAGAGAAAGAATGGAGGACATCGCATATATTGTCGAGATCATTCTAAAAAGGCTTAACAAATTTAATCTAAAAGAAATTCGCGATGTTCATCCTCATGTCATAAACGCTTTTGGAAAGTACTCATGGCCAGGAAACATTCGTGAACTGGAAAACCTTTTGGAACGTGCCTGCATACTGGAAGGGTCTCCAATACTAATGCCTGAAAGCTTCCCAAGCGAACTTTTCGCGTCCGATCCTTTGCTGGCACAGGTGAAGCCGGACATTTCTCTCAGCTTGGCGGAGGTAAGGTGCGCGGCCATAAAACACATTGAAACATGGTATTTACAGGAACTCCTTGATGCAAATAATGGGCGAATCAAAGAAAGCGCCGAAGCAGCGGGAATCAGCCCGCGTCAAGTGCACAAATTGATGAAAAAATATGGGATAAAAAAGGAAGAGTTTAAAAATACAGGATAAAAAATCTATGCCGAAAAAAACCGGCATAGATTTTCTGGCTGAAAAAAACAAAATGGAATTGGCCGGTCTCAAATAAGACCGGCCAATTAGGTTGTCAACGTGTTTTCTGCATTGTGCGTACATATGTTTTATGTTGGGCCCGCTCCCACTCTTCGATTCCCACGCCTCCCGGGAAAAGCTGTTGTGCAAATACCCCGACATCCCTTCCACTGCTGAAAAACGCTTCTTTGGCATCGCAAACATCGCCCTTCAATTCTGGATGATATTTTTGAAGATAGAGGGCCTTATGGCATTGCAAGCCCTTGATAAATAGTGTTTTGCTGAGATAGGAAGTATCTTTTTTTATCGTGTTGGACATAATGAAAACCCCTTTTTGTTTTACATGACAGATTAGTTCTATTTTTTTGATTGAACAAACAATATCATGACAACGTTCCATATTGAGGAACGTTTAACGAATATTTTTGCCATAAGACCGTGTCCTAAAAAAAAAGGTTTTTCATTCCGCAATATGGAACATCCTTATGGTATGATGCAACAAAGCACGTTAAAGAAGAAAGCTATGACGCTAAATATGCGCGTTGGACGATCTGCAGAAAATTAAATTACATGGGGGATATGTCACGCTTTATGAGCCTGATTATAGCAGGATTAAGCCAAAACCTTTAGAGTTGTAGAATGCCACGGCGCTAACTATGCTGAAAGCCATATCTTTTCAGGTCAAGTGTATTCAATTCGTTATGTGATTCCCTGTATTGTCGGGCACAAAATTGATTTTTATTTTGTATCCAACAGCTTTAGCATATTCTTCAATTGTTGAAAGTTTTGGGGACATTGTGGAATTTACACTTTCTAATCGAGATATATTGCTTTTTTTAGTGTGCAACAGCTCGGCAAGTTTTTCTTGCGTCAGGCCTGCCCTTTTTCTGAGCCTAATCATTTCTTTTCTAAGCTCATATGCAGCAGAAAGATATTCATATTCGTCTCTGACCTGTGGATTCCGCAATGCCTTTTCTTTAAATGTTGTAAATGCAGGACGTGTCATCTTTTCACCTCTTTCATACGCTTGATGGCAATATCTAAATCTTTTTTGGGAGTCTTTTGTGATTTCTTGACAAACGAGTGAAGGATTATAATTTCTCTTCCCTTTACAGAGCAAAAAAGAGAACGACCTATTCATTCTTTTCCTTTGGCCCGCATTTCAAAAAGTCCATGTCCCATCGGCGCTGTATATGGCATTCCTAATGATGGACCAAACTCTTCTATCATTTCAATGATATGTAACAAGTTTGCCAAAATACCTTTTGGAAATGAAAGAGTCTTGTTTTCTACTTTTTCGCTGTAAAATGTTACATACCATTCCATAATCTATTTGTTATCATACAAGATAACATTGTCAAGAAAAAATTGGGATGCTTGATTTTTCCGGCATGAGATACATTTAGTCTTTTCATTCCGCAATATGGAATACCCTTATGGTATGATGCAATAAAGCAGGTTAAAGAAGAAAACAATAATGCTAAATGTACGTCGGACGATCTCCGGAAAATTAAATTTCATGGAGGATATGTTAAGCTTTATAAACCTGATTATAGCAGGATTAAGTTAAAGATCTTTTAGAAAGAAATAATGTTCATCAAACAACAGGAGGAGAATATGATTAAGCGTTTCGGTATAATAGCGGTGTTGGGCCTAATATTTGTTTTTAGCTATAACAGTGTTCTTGCTGCATCTTTATCACCATACGGAAAGTTTGAATGGTCGGACAATATCGTCGATGTTTTTAGAAAACTAAAAGAGATTAAAACAATCAAGGAGATATCTATTAATGGGCCAGAAAGCTTTGACAGGGTAAATGCTGTTGAAAAATCAGAAGAAGATCTTAAAGCTGGAATTACAGATTTTGTTAAAAAAGGGGCAAGGGGGTGGCGGTTCAGCGAGTTTAATAAGGAAATTATTCTTAAGGACGGCAAGAAGAGCCTCTACCATATCAGAGCAATTAATCTAAAGGCACAACCAATAATTCTTGCTGGAATTCCATACAGGATTTCATTCAAGTTTGTGCAAGTTCCGGGATATGTTTTAACTGATTATGATAAGGCTATTAAGATTGATATAAATGGGAAGGAAATTCTGTTTCTTTCCCAGTTTACGATTATTAAACTCACTCCGCTTGACAATGAACTGGCTGAAGCATTCCATCAGAAACTGTTCGATGTAATAAGGAAGAAGTATCCAGTGTTAAAGGATGTCTTCGGACACGAATGGAATGGAAAGCCAAATTCTATGGCTTCCTACTATTCAGAAGATGGCGATTATTCTTTTGGATTCTCTCCAGGCAAACAAGAGCCTGAAATGGAATATACAAACTCGTTCCAGTCAGTAGAAGAAATGTATAATAAACACAAAAATAACATCTTGTCGGAAGAAAATAAAAAGAGCGACTCTTCGTCAGAACTTTAATAAGGGGACGAGGGAAGTAATCGGTGTTACCAAGAAGGATAAGGAACTTACAGCCGGTTATGGTAGTATTTTTGTTGGAAAAACTGAGGAGCTTTTAATGCAGATTAGTAATAACAGTTTTCATGGCAGGCTTTGTATGTCAGAAAGCATGCTCGGATTTATAAGATCAAAAAATGATAAGGAACTAAAGGTTGGCGACCTTATCTCCTTTAATCTTTCTATATACTTTGATCGTTACACAGAAACTGATCGCCGCACTCCTTTTCTAAAGCACATAATCTATGACTTATACGAAATACGATTCAGGCCGATTCAAAGATATTATAATGACCAGCATAAGAATTGCTATCATTACCTGATTGAGATATTTCCCAATTTACTGCTGTTCCACTTTAACTGGACAAAACAATATGACCAGTACCTGCAAGTAGGTAAATGGTATAAAGGCTTTGGGAATTTAGCAAACTGTGGAAATCCATCCGAAGAGAATTCCTTTGTAAAAGCGGCTGACATTAACAATATTAAACATACTTGCAGGCTGGAACAAATTCTTGTCAACCAGATTTATCAGAAATGTTTTGAAGAATGGAACCAGCAAACATCAGAAGGCCCGGATTATCAGGGTTTCTTAAACCGTTTAGGCTATCCTGATAAGATAAATGAGTTCCGGCAAAATACAGACAAACTACAAGGAGCAACAAAAGAGATAGAATCTACAGCCATTAAGGAAAATTATCAGGATTTGGTTTTGTGTTTTAACTTATGACCGCCTCCTTCCTTTTAACCTTTCAAACAAGGTGTATGGCTTCCTCTTTAAATTCTTTTGAATAGGTTTTTCTTTTTATCGTTGCTTGACACCTCCTGATACTATAAATTAAATTAGCTATTCAAGGTGTCAACAGATTTAGGGCCAATCCAGATTAAAGAAACATCATTATTCGGTCATGATATTTATTTTGCTGATGAATTTGTCATTAAAGATTCTGCACATAAGTTGAAGGATGAAAATATTTATCAAAATACTGATTCAGCATATATTAATAGTAGCTGTTGTATGTGTTTTTGGATGTTCAACTTCACAGGAAAGTGTTAAACTTAAAACCGAAAAGGATTTTCAGAATGCTTTTAACAAAGCCTATTTTCGGGGCAAAGCAAAGTCAGAAGTAACTGTTAAATACGGCCGGATTGATCTGATGACCGGAAATTTTGCAATTGAAGTAGACAGACTTTCCAAATTCCACGAAGGAATCGGTCAGGCATTGCATTATGCAAGGGAAACAGGAAAACAAGCAGGATTGGCTATTTTTATAATTGATCCTTCAAAAAAAGATCTGATAAAATTAAAATATGTTATAAAACTTTGCGAGTTGCACGGCATCAAAGTATGGTACATAAATGATGAATTGAAAAAAGCGAAGAAATGAAGTGGTTGAGGATTAATATAAAGCTGAGATAAAAAGGGCTGGGGTCAAAGCTTGAATTGTGATTTTAGCCCATAATATCGGTCCT
>CAYYMU010000171.1:0-4941 GCA_964472445.1 uncultured Desulfobacteraceae bacterium | reverse complement strand
CAGCAAAAACTACGGTTGAGTTATTTCAAAGTGGTAAACACAGTACGCGCCCTGGAATTTCCTTAAGTTAAATCGGAACTGAAGCCTTGTAAAGGGTTGCATTTCCATTGATAATATAATTTTGGACCACGGCAGGAACAACAACCGACCTCCCTCTGACAAGATTAATAGCAACGTTCTGGTCTGTATCGGTTATAACAGCTTTTCCATCAGTACAAAGAACAATCTCAATACTTCTTTTAACAGGGCTCTTATATTCTGCTTTCTTATTCACAGAAATCACTGAAAGAACAAATTCCATGGCTGGGCTTAAATAGGCTGTCTCAGAATCTTTATATTTTTCTGGAGTCAGTATATCAATTTCTTTTTGTTTGAAATCAAGAATACTTAGAAGCTCCTGCACATCTACATGTTTTTGGGTAAGTCCGCCTCTTAATACATTGTCTGAATTTGCCATTAATTCAATCCCCACCCCATCAAGATATGCATGAAGCGACCCTGAAGGGATAAACATGGCCTCGCCTGGTTTAAGGCAAATCAAATTAAGCAATATGGGAGAGAAAATTCCCATGTCCGCCTTATATTCATTATAAAGTTTTATTATCCATTTAAAAAGCTTGTTATCCTCTGAAAACCTGTGTGCGTTTTTTAGTGCATCATCTATGACCTGCTCTTTTCGCTCAGGCTCCATATTTAAAAGAGCGGTGAAAAAGTTTTTTAGCCCCTGCTTATCAGGCTGATTTCGAAGAGCATCAAGCTCATTGGATAAAACATGCGGGCAGATTTTTTTCATAAGCAACAGGATTTCAGAAACCCTGCGAAATCCGTTCAAAGCGTAGAAAACACTAAGAGCGCATATACATTCCGGCTTATGGTTATCATCCTTATAATTCCTGCTGGAAAAATTTATGGGTATCCCAGCACTGTTTTCTTTTTCAAAACCATTGATTGCCTGTATTTTATCTGGATGGGCCTGTATGGAAAGAGGTTTTGCAGCTGCAAGAACCTTGAACAGATACGGCATCGTGTTATTAAATTTTTGCGCCACCTCTCTGCCGAGAATATCTTCTGGATTATCCTTAATTAATTCCAGCAAGGACAACCATTCTCCGCCGCATCTGGCCATGGAAGGCGCTTTTGGATGCGCACCCATCCAGATTTCAGCCTGGGGTCTTTCAGAAGGCGATTTTTCGCCTAAAAGTTCGGCAATTGCAGTATGAGATCCCCATGCATATTCCTGAACTGTATTTTTAAGAAGAACTATTGTTTTCATTTGACTCGGGTGTTAAGTATTAGGGGTCAAGCGTTAAGAGCTAAGTGTTAAGAGACTGATAAAATAGATAATTACTTCAACTTAATACTTAACATCTAATTTTATACAAAGTCAACTCAGAAGAAAACTACCATGACTCTTTTAGTTAACGAAATATTCTACAGCATACAGGGAGAATCTTTATACAAAGGGCTTCCATGCATTTTTGTAAGACTAACCGGATGCAATTTAAGATGCTCTTACTGTGATACCGGCTATGCTTATAAAGAAGGAATAAAATTGGAGCTATCCGAAATCCTTAAAAAAGTTGGGAATTATCATTGTCCTCTTGTTGAAATTACAGGCGGAGAACCCTTGTTTCAGGAAGACACACCTCTGCTTATACTTAAACTTCTTGAAAAAGGATATGAAGTTATAATGGAAACAAACGGAACTTTTGATATAAACCTGGTTGATAAACGCTGCATAAAAATTGTGGACATTAAATGTCCGAGCAGTAATGAAAGCAGCAAGAATGATCTCCAAAATCTCAAAAAACTTAATCAAAACGATCAGGTTAAATTTGTAATCAAAAACCGTGATGATTATGAGTATGCGAAAAAAACGATAAGGTTAATATACCCGGAGTTTTCTCAAAAAAATATACTGTTTTCTCCTGTTTTTGGGAAAATTGACTATTCTAAACTTGCAGGTTGGATACTTGAAGACAACCTGAATGTCAGATTCCATATTCAGATGCATAAAATAATCTGGCCTGATAAACAAAGAAGTGTATAGAATTAAAGACTCATGGGTTTACAGACGCTTCTATTTTTGTGGTCTTCGTAAACTTCGTGGTGAAAAAGTCAGGTGAAAAATTGAGGAATTTATGATTACAGGAAAAAAAGCTGTCGTCCTGCTTAGCGGGGGTCTCGATTCCGCTACTGTAGCAGCAATTGCAAAACATGAAGGATTTGAAATACACTGCTTAAGCTTTTTCTATGGACAGCGCCACTCAATTGAATTATCGGCGGCTAAAAAGGTGGCCAATGCTATTGGCGCTGCAAAGCATCTGACAATAGATATAGACCTTGCAAATATCGGGCATTCAGCTCTGACTGACGATATAGATGTTCCTAAAAACAGGAACCTTCGGGAAGCTGCAAATGAGATACCTGTTACCTATGTTCCGGCAAGAAATACCATATTCCTGTCATATGCACTTGCTCTGGCAGAGGTTCTTCTTTCATCCGATATATTTATAGGAGTCAACGCCATAGACTACAGCGGATACCCTGACTGCAGGCCTGAATACATAAAAGCTTTTGAACAAATGGCAAATCTTGCCATAAAAGCAGCCGTAGAAGGGCTTATAAAAATAAGAATAAGAACTCCGCTGATTAAGATGACAAAAGCGCAAATCATAAAAAGGGGAACCCGGCTTGGGGTTGATTATTCCCTGACTCACAGCTGCTATGATCCTTCACCGGAAAACCTCGCGTGCGGAAGATGCGACAGCTGTATCTTAAGGAAACAGGGCTTTAAAGATGCTGGGATATCAGATCCAATAAAATATGCGGATTAGACATGTGATGGTTTCTCAGCAAGTAATGCCTTTGCAAGGATAAGATCTTCTCTGTTAGTAATTTTTATATTCCGCCTGCTGCCATAAACCACTTTAATGCTTTTCCCTGATCTTTCTATTAGAGACGCATCATCTGTACCTGAAAAACCCTGGGCCATTGCTTTTTCATGGGCTTTAATTATCAGGTTATATTGAAAAGCCTGAGGTGTCTGTGCAAGCAGTATGTTGTCTCTTTTAATTGTGTTTGATATAAAACCAGATCTGTTTAACTGTTTCAAGGTATCATCCGCGGGAATGCCAACAATGCAAGCACCATGCTCTTTTGCGCCTGCTATGCATGCTTTCAAATGCTTCTGCGAAACAAAAGGCCGGGCACCATCATGAATAACGATTATTTCTGCGTCGTCTTTATTTACTGCAATAAGGCCGTTATACACAGAGTCCTGGCGTTTTTCTCCACCCGGCACAATTTTAATGTCTTTGTGAAGTTCAAGAGGGGCAAGTATATGTTTTTGACAATAATCGATGTCTCTTTCTGGAACTACCAGAATAATGGAATCTATCAAATCACATGCATCAAAGGCAATCAGGCTGTATGCCACAAGTGGATGGTCTCCAAGCAGAACATACTGCTTGCACAACTCATCATTCATCCTGACGCCCTTACCGGCGGCTACAATAATTGCTGAAACCATTATCTTAAATAACTCAATTCTTCAGGAAGCGGAATTCCCTTTCCCATTGTATCTTCGCCATAGTTGACACTGGCAAGCATTTCTATATTCTTAAGAGCGCGGACATCTCCTTCGAATACAACCTTGGTTATATTTTCATTCTCTATCTTGCCCCCAGCCCACTGTATATCAAGCACACTGCTGGCATCAAATCTGTCTGATCCTATGCACAGTTCAACCTGACCTCCGTAATGCTGAACAATTTTCGCCACAAGGAGACTGGGCCTGCTGTGAAAACCGAGTTTTACAGGAATACCAACAGTAATGGAAGAACGCTCAATGTTTTCATTAAGTATGTCCCTCGCCAGACCCTTGCCTGCCATAAGAAAATAGCTGGCATGATAAAGGCCATAATTAATCGTACAGTTAAGAAGTTCTGAAGGATTGACAAGAGACGTTAATCGGTCTTGAACCTTTTTATAAGCACTCTTGTATCCCGCCCGATAAAGATGGCGTTCATAAAAATGGAGAAGTCTTCCAATCATTTGAAGAAGATGGAAAACAATTGAAATATGGCCGCGCAGCTGCTTAAGCCTCCTGTTTCCGAATCTGAGTCCTCCGTGTATTACATATGTATCAAATGAAGATTGAAGGTTGTGAACAAGCATCTCATAATATCTGATTTCAACCTCGTTGACCTTATCTGGAACAATAGCCAGTATCTCTTCCATATTGTATGGTTCATAAAAACCAAGATGTTCAAAATCTCCTGCAATACTCAGAAATTTACTGGCTATCTTGACTATATGTTTCTGTTGCTGATCTTTATCATCATCATCAATATTATAATCAAGCATATTACCGGTAGGAATTAGCGGGAAATAAGCGGGATTGAAAACACCTTCTGGAATGGGAATATTAAGGCGTTTTGCTTCATCAAGTACAACAGGCACTATTTTCATAATAGAACTTGTCAAAAAATTAAATGTGAGATCGCCTTCCTTTTCAAAATTCTCCGTGTCCACAAGATCATAGAATGAGAGTCTGTTTGATATATGTTTATATGAATAACTTGCTGTGCTTAGATGCCGGACAGTTGCCGTTAACTCTCTGTAAAGGCACCAGTCTTTATTGTTTTTGGCCCCGTGAAAATCAAGAAAATCTTCTAAAAGCTGGGATGTAGATACTAACTTTGAATAGAGCCTTTTTGCAAAAGACTGCCTGGAATCATTAAACTTCGAAATATATTTGCAGCACTTAAGAAAATCATGAGAAAAAATACGTACACTTTCAGCAAAAGGACTGGTGGAATCGGTTTTTTGCAATTAATTCAACTCCTCTTAACTCTTAACAAGTAAAGAATCCTGGCTTAAAAGACCAGGCTTTGGCTATCCCCAGAGGGGATTTGTTTTGCATGAAAAAGATGAACC
>CAYYMU010000170.1:0-4946 GCA_964472445.1 uncultured Desulfobacteraceae bacterium | reverse complement strand
TTCGATGTTCGATGTTCGATGTTCAAAAACCGCTTCACGACGCTATAACCAAAAAACAACTTGTTAATTATATCAAGATGTTATGGTTTTAGTTACTATTATTTTTAAATATCGTTCCTGCTCGAAAACTTAACTATTTATCAAAGTCCCTATATCCTCTCCGCATATAATCTTTCTGAGATTTCCGCCCTTTCTTAAATTAAAAACAACAATTGGAAGATTATTGTCCATGGCAAGAGAAATAGCTGTCATATCCATGGCCTTGAGTTGCTTCTCAAGGACATCCATATAACTCATATTTTTTATAAATTTAGCATCCACGTTAATTTCAGGATCAGAATCATAAAAACCGTCAACCTTGGTGGCTTTTAAAATAATTTCTGCATGAATCTCCTGTGCTCTTAATACAGCAGCAGTATCTGTGGTAAAATATGGGTTGCCGGTTCCTGCCGCAAAAATAACAACCCGTCCTTTTTCAAGATGTCTTACAGCTCTCCGAAGAATATAAGGTTCAGCTATTTCATGCATTGATATAGCTGACTGTACCCGGGTCTGAACACCTTTTTTCTCAAGAGCATCCTGCAGAGCAATACTGTTTATCACTGTGGCAAGCATACC
This sequence comes from uncultured Desulfobacteraceae bacterium, assembly GCA_964472445.1. Taxonomy (GTDB): domain Bacteria; phylum Desulfobacterota; class Desulfobacteria; order Desulfobacterales; family ETH-SRB1; genus CAYYMU01. Next base: position 4,328 of record CAYYMU010000170.1, on the reverse strand, counting down.
CATATGATCAGCGGCTGTTCTGTCCATGCCTAATGAACTCGCAGCAACGCCTCTGAATATATTACCGCCACCTACAACTATGGCTATCTGAACTCTCAGGGAAAATATCGAACAAATCTCCTCAGCCACATATTGTATTATTTTCTGGCTTATTCCAAAGTCCTCATCTCCCATAAGGGCTTCACCGCTTATTTTCAACAAAACTCTTTTATATCGGGCTAAATCCAAAATATCATGACTCCCCTACCTGGAATCTTACAAAACGCTTAATCGTAATATTCTCGCCAATCTTTGCAATCAAGCTGTTTAAAAGGTCGCTGATAATTACGTTTGGATCCTTTATATATGGTTGATGTATAAGGCAGTTGTCTTTATAGAATTTTTGCAGCTTGCCTTCTGCTATCTTGTCTATAATATTTTCAGGTTTTCCTGTTTCCAGAGCCTGAGCGCGATAAATAGCCTTTTCCCTGTTAACTGTTTCTTCAGGAACATCTTCAGGAGTTATCCCTACAGGATTAGTGGCTGTAATATGCATTGCTATATTTTTTGCAAATTCTCTAAAATCATCATTTTTCGCAACAAAATCTGTCTCACAATTAATTTCAACCATCACACCGAGTTTATTGCCCATATGGATATAAGATTCAACCACACCTTCGCTCATAGGTCTGCCGGCTCTTTTTGAGGCAGTTGCCAGCCCTTTTTTTCTCAGAAAATCAATGGATTCGGTTATATCACCATTGCATTCTGAAAGAGCTTCCTTGCAATCCATAATACCTGATCCTGTTTTTTCACGAAGCTGTTTAACCATTTCCGCACTGATTGTTGCCATTATATTATTCTCCTGCTTATTCTGTATTTATTAGGTTATTCTTCGCTTTTAGAATCCTCTGCCGGCTCTGCCGAAGTTACAGATTTTGGTTTTTTTATTATTTCTACAATAGGCCCGTTTGAACCATCTGAAATAACCCTTCTCTGAACTGGTTCCAAATTTTCAGTTGAAGATACAGCTGGTGCTTGTTCTTCTTTAACTTCTTTGTCAGCTTCCGCCTGCTGTCTCTCAAGCATACGATTTTTACCTTCTATACAGGCATCGGCAATTCTGGATGTAATCAGCCTTATTGCCCGGATAGCATCATCATTTCCCGGTATGATATAATCAATCTCATCAGGATTGCAGTTCGTATCAACAATAGAAATAATGGGGATATTGAGGCGTCTGCCCTCACGCACTGCAATTGACTCATTCTTAGGGTCAACAACAAAAAGGGCTCCAGGAGAACCGTTCATTGTCCTGATTCCGCCAAGATTACTGTCTAACTTTCCCCTTTCTTTCTCAAGTTTAAGTTGTTCCTTCTTAGGAAACATTTTTATGGATTCGTCATTCGTTATGCTGTTAAGATGATTAAGACGGTCTATGCCTTTCTTAATGGTTTGAAAATTTGTCAGCATTCCACCAAGCCATCTGTTATGCACATAAAACATTTCGCATCGATTAGCCTCTTCATAAATAGACTCCCGTGCCTGCTTTTTTGTGCCTACAAAAAGAACTGATTTTCCTTCTGAAGTAAGGTCTGCTACAAAATCATATGCTTTTTTAAACATGCGAACAGTTTTCTGAAGATCAATAATATAAATACCGTTCCTTGCTCCAAAGATGTATGGTTTGACTTTTGGATTCCAGCGCTTTGTCTGATGCCCAAAATGTACCCCAGCCTCGAGGAGCTCCCTCATTGTAATATACGCCATAACTTTTTTTCCTTTCTCTTAATTGGTTTTAACCTTCGACTCCATCTATCCGGCTTCCGACCTTCAAAAAATGAAAGCACCAGGAAACAGGTCCGGAGACGTGTGAATTAATTAATCCATTTTTATACCAAATTTAAATAAGCTTCGCAATATAAATTTGATGGTATCGTAAAAAGCTGCATTATGCCGCTATGCAGCAATTGTAACCGAAAATAACTTGTAAATCATATTAAAAAGGCTATGAACATCCAACATCGAATTTTGAATGCAACTATTCAGCCACCGATCTACGCTGATCATCACTGATATTTTTTCTTTTGTTATCATATAACTACTCAGGCACAGAGGGGCATAGATTTTTGCCAGACCTGCAAATCTCTATATGTTTTTATTTTGCTTTGTGCCACTGTGCCTTTGCCCCTCTGTGCCTAAGTAGTTACTTTTTTTTCATCTGAGCTATACGATAGTATCCACTGTAATCTTTTATGAACTCGACTTTCTCATAAACTCCGCAGAAATCGATAATCTTCTGAACATCCTCTTTCTGATCACAGCCTATCTCCAGCAAAAGGCTGCCGCCGGTCTTAAGACTGCAATATGCATTTGTTATAATATGTTTAAGCGGGCCAAGGCCATCCTCACCTCCATCAAGAGCCATAATCGGTTCATTCATGAAAATTTCAGGTTGAAGATTGCCGATATCCCCGGTTTTAATATATGGAGGATTTGATATTATAACATCAAATAAAAAATTGTCATTCTTTAAGGGCAAAAACCAGTCGCCTGAAAAAAAGTTGATTTTACCTTCAAGCTTATGATTTTCTGCGTTTTTCGCAGCCAGTTCAATTGCTTTTATCGAACGATCTGAAGCAATAAAAATATTCCCGGGACGCTGTGATGCAAGAGCACAAATTATTGCCCCGGAACCTGTACCAAGTTCTAAAATACGCTTTGGATGATTGTTAAGCTCAGCAGCTGAATCTGCTTCTAAAAAAGCAAGAGCTGCCTCAACAAGATGTTCGGTCTCAGGACGCGGGATAAGAACATCTTTTGTAACAGCAATATCCATTGCCCAAAATTCCTTAATTCCCACAATATAAGCAACCGGTTCCCTTGCAACCCTTCTTTTTATTAAAGCCTTAAAAAATTCTAATTCTCTTTTGGAAAGCGGTTGATCATAGCGTATATACAGCTCTATCCTGTCTAACTTTAACACATGCGCCAGAAGTATTTCGGCTGCAGCCCTTGAGCTGTCTATCTTGTGGGTTTGGAAATATGATGTGGTCCATTTGAGGATTTTAAGTATGGTCCATTTATTAGCGCTGGCCTTTAGCTGGTCCTTCATTCTTTAAAGCCTTACTCTGATAAAAGGTTGAAAGCTCGTCTATTATTTCATCTATATCTCCCTGCAAAATATTTTCCAGTTTATATAGAGTCAATCCAACACGATGATCAGTAACTCTTCCCTGAGGAAAATTATATGTCCTTATTCTTCCACTACGATCTCCGGTGCCTATCTGACTTTTTCGTTCCTCGGATCTTAGTTCATCCTGCTCTTTTGTAATACTGTCAAGAAGACGCGCCCTTAGTACCTTCATTGCCTTGTTTTTATTTTTCAGCTGTGATTTTTCATCCTGACATGTAACTACCAGACTGGTAGGAAGATGCGTAATTCGTACTGCGGAATCTGTTGTATTAACCGATTGACCGCCCGGGCCGCTTGACCGAAATACATCTACCTTAATATCGTCAGGATCGATCTGGACATCAACATCCTCTGCTTCCGGAAGTACAGCAACGGTGACAGCGGATGTATGTATCCTGCCCTGAGCTTCTGTTGTTGGAACACGCTGAACACGATGCGTCCCGCTTTCATATTTAAAACGGCTGTATGCGCCCTTGCCGTGAACCATCGCAATAATTTCTTTTAAACCGCCAACACCGGTTGCATGATGATTCATAATATCCACTTTCCAGTGTCTATTTTCAGCATACCTGCTGTACATCCTGAAAAGATCGCTCACAAAAAGACCTGCTTCCTCACCTCCTGTACCCGCTCTTATTTCTACGATAACATTTTTATAGTCAAGAGGATCTTTGGGAATCAGCAGTTTTTTTAATTCATCTTCACAGGCATTTTTTTTAACTGTAAGAGCATTAACATCATCTCTGGCTAAATTTTTTATATCAGGATCTGTATCATTCAGCATATTCATACTGTCATCCAGATCCTGCAATACCTGCCTATACAACCTGAAAACTTCAACAACCTTATTTAACTCAGCATGTTCCTTGCTATACTTCTGGTATGCATCGCGATCCTGCAATATTTCAGGATCGCTTAAAAATTTTTCAAGCTCTATAAAACGTTTTTCAACCCCTTTTAGCTTATTAAACATCAAGTTTAACCAAACCCCACACAGGGAGACCTTTGCAAAACATCCCCTTTTGCCCAATTACTGCGTCAGGCTTAAGAATAATTTTGAGTTTTGAGTTTTTAATTTTGAATGAAAAAAAAACCATCATTAACTTAAAATTCAACATTTAAAATTAATAATTTTTTATGTATTCCTACGTTT
>CAYYMU010000169.1:0-4958 GCA_964472445.1 uncultured Desulfobacteraceae bacterium | reverse complement strand
GCTTAAAATTTGAGTTTACCCCGTAGCTCCGGCAGATGGTACTGGGGCCTGACGCCGAAATTGGGCAAAAGGGGGCGTTTTGCAAAGGTCTCCACATGAAAGAGGATAAATATGATCAGAGTCGGTATAATCGGCGCAACAGGATATGCAGGTGCGGAACTTGTGCGGATACTTTCCTGTCATCCGGGCACAGAACTTACAGTTATTACTTCCAGGCAGTATGCAGGAAAGAGATTTGACAGGGTTTATCCGGCAATGGCTGGAATGACTGATCTAAGCTGCGAAGAATTTTCCCTGGACACCATGTGCGAAAAAGCTGATGTTGTATTTACGGCTCTGCCGCATAAGGTTCCCATGAGTATTGTTCCTGAATTTATCATTAGAGGGAAAAAGGTTGTGGACCTTTCCGCTGATTTCAGGTTCAAGGATGTTGTAAGATATGAAAAATATTATCAGCCGCATACTTCAAAAGAGCTGCTTAAGGAATCTGTCTATGGGCTTTGCGAAATTTATTTTGATAAAATTAAAAATGCTTCGCTGGTCGGTAATCCGGGCTGCTATCCTACCAGCGTTCTCTTACCTCTTATACCTTTAGTTAAGGAAAACTTTCTGGATGTTAATACAATTATTGCAGATTCAAAATCAGGGGTTAGCGGTGCGGGAAGGTCTCTTTCCTTAGGCACGCATTTTTGTGAGGCTAACGAGTCTTTCAGGGCTTACAAGGTGGCTGAGCACAGACATTGTCCTGAAATGGAAGAAATTCTGAGCGCAAATGCAAAGAAGGATGTAAAAATAACATTTGTTCCCCATCTTGTTCCAATGACGCGCGGCATGCTTACAACAATATATGCAAGCCTGATGAAACATCCCAGTCTAAAAGACATAACAGATTGTATCACATCTTTTTATTCGGAATGTCCTTTTATCCGTATATGTCCTGATAATACACTGCCTGATACATTGCATGTCAGAGGATCTAATTATTGTGATATAGGTTTTAAACTGGATGAGCGCAACAACCGCTTAATCCTGATTTCCGCTATCGACAATCTGGTTAAAGGCGCTGCCGGTCAGGCGGTTCAGAATATGAATATAATGTTTGGCCTTGATGAAACAGCCGGGCTTATTAATACTTCATATAGTGGAATGGCTCTATAGCAGATATTGCGTCTGCATTTACGGTTTCAAATCCTGCTTTTTCGAGTATTTCCTCTGTCTTTTCCAACTGGTCAACATCGATGATAAAGACGGCCTGCTTCCAGCTTTCAAGAACAAAGCCGTAAGCATTTTCAATATTAATATTTTTATCTGCAAGCAGATTAACCAGTTCGTTCAGACTGCCGGGTCTGTCTTTAATCAATACAGATATAACTGGTTTTAAAGTTACGGTTAATCCTGCTTTTGCAAGAACTTTTTGTCCCTGTTTCGGATGATCCACTATAAAATTGATTGAACCGGAATCGCCGGATGTAGAAATAGTAATAGCCCGTATGTTTATCTTTTCTTTTGAAAGGATTTGTGTAACCTGCGCAAGCCTTCCAGCCTTATTTTCAGCAAATACCGAAAGTTGATAAGCTTTCATTTTATTTACTCCTTATTGATAAATTCATATTCTTTTCCACTATTTCATCAGTCCTGGAAGAAATGTTGCAATTTGCGGGAAAGGGATCAAAAGAAGCGTGCCCACAATTAATGCAATAAGAAACGGTACAATTCCCTTAAAAATAACATGAAGGGGCACGTCTCTTGCTACTCCGCTGACCACATAAACATTAATGCCTACAGGCGGGGTTATTACGCCGATTTGAGTTACCATAACAATTATTACGCCAAACCATAAGGGATCATATCCAAGATTGGCCACAACCGGATAGAAGATGGGAACAGTCAGCATTATCAAAGCAAGAGCATCGAGAAAACATCCTCCTATAAGATATACTGATATAATTAAAAACATAATCGCATATGGCGGCAATTGAAGTTTTGTTATTGAGTTTGCAATATCAAAAGGAATTCTTGTTACTGCCAGAAAATGCCCAAAAATTGTTGCGCCGGCTACAATGACAAGAATCATACAGGTGGTTCTTGTGGTTTCAAAAAGTGAGGTAATAAAGCCTTGAAAAGTCAGGTTGCGTCTCACAATAGCAAGAACCAGTGTGCCGAACGCACCTACGGCTCCTGCTTCTGTAGGAGTAAAAAAACCTACAAAGAGTCCACCCATAACCAGTATAAACAGCAGAAGAGTTTCAATCAGCCCTGAAAGCGAGCGCATTTTTTCTTTAAACCCTGATTTTTTGCTTTTTGGCGCAAGCTCTGGATTAATGTGAGTCCATATAATAATAGCGATGATAAACAAAAGGGTTAAAATAATGCCCGGTATAAAACCGGCAATAAAAAGTTTACCAATAGATTGTTCGGTTATTATTCCATATACGATAAAAATAACGCTTGGCGGAATAAGAATGCCAAGACTTCCACCTGCTGCAACAACTCCAGTAGCAAGCTCTGGTTTATAATTATATCGTTTCATTTCCGGCAGGGTTGCAGCCGCCATAGTAGCTGCTGTTGCATTCGTGGAACCGCAAATTGCGGCAAAAAATGCGCATGCACCTATTGTAGCAATGGCCAGTCCTCCCGGCAGATGACCGATGAATTTGTTTGCTGTGTAAAAAAGCCTTGTGCTTATGCCTGAATGAAATGACAGCTGTCCCATTAGCACGAACAAAGGGATTACAGTAAGATTATAATTGCCAAAGACAGAAAAAGTATCTTTGGCAATTAAGTTTAGTGATGCATCAAAAGAAACTAAATATGCAAACCCCAGAAAGCCTATAATGGCCATCAGGAAACCAACCGGCATTTTTGAAAAAATAAGCAGGAAAAGGGCGGCAATGCCGATCAAACCTATAGTAGTTGGGCTCATTTTGCCACCACCCTGGCTGCGGATTTAAGAAAATCGTGTAATAATGTCAGGGAAAGCAGACCGCAGCCTATGGCTATCCCGAAAGCATAAGGATATATAGGCATCTGTATAGTCATAGATACTTCGCCGTTTTGCTTAAGATCAATGGCCAGCAGTATGATTTGCCATGTTAAAAGTCCAAAAAAGAACAGACACAGCAAATCATTGACAGCACTAAATAAAGACTGGACTTTTTTGGGGAATTTTTGAATAAGAAATTCAACTGAAATCTGTCCTTTTTCAACCGTGGTATAGGCAAGTGAAAAAGAAACAACAACAGCTCCAAGCAGTCCTACTATTTCATATGTGCCCGGGATCGGGTGACGGAAGATGCGAAGAATAACATCAGCAGTCGTCAGAAGCATCATTACTATAATTGCTCCTGCCGCAATCCAGTTTAATCTGCGGGACAGTAAAGTTATTATTTTACCAAAACGAAACATCTTGAACCCTGTGTGCTTATTTTATTTTGTCCTGAAAATCCTGGTCCTTTGGGCCAGGATTCTTTACTTTTAAACATAACTAATCGCGAAAGTATATTTATTTATATATTTTACTGTATTTTTTAATAAGTCTTTTTAATTCTGCTACAGACCTGGTTCCATCAAGACCTTTTTCATCAGCGGTCTTTATATAATTATCAATGATCGGCCTTACAGACTCTGCCCATCTTTTACTTTCATTATCCGACAAATTGAGTATTTTGTTGCCCAGACTGAGAGTATATTTACGTCCATCAATATCAGCCTTGTCCCAGGTTTTTCCATGAACATCAACCCATTCAGCGCTGATTTCTTCAATAATTTTCTGTATATCTTCAGGCAGACTGTTCCATTTGTCAAGATTCATAACCACAAACATGGATGTTGTGTATCCCACACTCGAACAATCTGTGGTATATTTAATAACTTCAGCCTGTTTCCATCCTTTAAGTGTTTCTATTGGTGCAAATGTTCCTTCAACCACTCCTTTTTGCAGGGCTTCGTATGTTGCTCCCTGGGGCATTGCAACAGGAACACCACCCAATGAAGCCACAACCTTTGAGCTAAGACCGGTAGATCTGATTTTCATGCCTTTTATATCCTCTATGGATTTTACAGGCGTTTTTGAATGAAGCAAACCAGGACCATGAGCATGTATATAAAGAACCTTAACATTATCGAGTTCTTTTGGCTTTAAACTTATGGCATATTCTGTAGCAACATGTGTGGCGACCTGACCGTTTGGATATCCAAGAGGTAAATCAACAGCTTCCATTACAGGGAAACGGCCTCTTGTATAAGCAAAACAGGACATCCCGATATCTGATATTCCTTTTATTACACCATCATAACACTGGTTTGCCTTGGTCAGTGTTCCTCCGGGGAAAACGGTAATTTTTACTCTTCCATTAGTGCGTTTTTCCACTTCTTTTGCCCAGGATACTCCGTCTTTGCACTGGTCATGGAAAGGGGGAAAAAAAATACTGTAGTTGAGATTGATTGTTTTTTGTTTGGCCCAGCTGATGTCGGGTGAAGCAAATGATAAAGTTACAATTGCAAGGAATAAGATTAAGACAGTTAAAAACAGGTTTTTTTTCATTTTTTCCTCCAGTAAATATTATATTTCATTAATGTCTGGTCGTTTTAGACAGAGATATAGAATGATATTAATATATTAAATTTTAAAACTGAAAATTTGGGGAATGATCAAAATTGTTTTGAGGAGCCTGTTGTCCATCATAAGGTAAGGATGACCAACAGGCTTTAATACATGTAGATTTGACAGCTAAAATAGCTGAGATAGTCAGTATGGAATGTTTTCATAATTAAATTTGAATAAATACTTTAAAAGTCTTATTATTTTTGCACTTTATTTTTGCAATTTTTAATTAATTATTATTAAAGTGTCAAGGAATATTTTTATTTCTTTGATATTATTGGATCATCTCCAGATTAGTTGTAGTTAATTAAGACAAAATAAGTGGGCTATTTCCAATTGAGCAGTTGTGATCCCA
>CAYYMU010000168.1:0-5017 GCA_964472445.1 uncultured Desulfobacteraceae bacterium | reverse complement strand
AAAGAACATCAAAAGCGCTGATAAAGTTTTTAGAAAACAAACCCTTGAATCCTTGGACCCTTTTCTCCAACTAAATTGGAGAAGAGCCATATAAAATAACCTCCGGGAATACAGGGGACATCTTTACATTATAAGCTGCTAATGGATGTAGTGATGGAGAGACAAAACAAGGGCCAGATCCATAATGGTGGCGACTCATTGGAATAACAATAAATTAAATTGGCTTGTATATTTATTTGTATACTGCTATAAATCAATTTCAATTTGTTTTATGAACCTCAAACAGGAGGATCAGGTGACCAGGAATTATAAAAAAAATAAAGCCCCATTTCTTCAGCCATATGAAGGATGGGGTTTTTTGCTTATGCAGGCTTGGAACTGAACCGCCATAGCGAGTGAATACAAAAAACAGCAAACTTCCTTACTGTCTAAACTCCCCGCTTCTTGGAGGAGAAGCTTCCAAACCATAAGATCTTTAAGATCTTTGCAAAATGTCCCATTTTGCCCAATTTCTGTGTCAGTCTCAAATTTCAATCAACCTAAGGCTGATAAATCCTCGAAATATTCAATATATTCATGTGGTTGAAACTTTCACCCTTCTTAAACTTGAGCAAAATTGAATATTTTTCAAAGATCTCACCATGAACTAAAAAAGGATTTAACTATTCTATTCTTGACGATACAACCTTATGAACTGATGAGTGTCCCGTAAAGGCGGTTTCACCTCCCCGCTTCATAAAATAAGATGTTTTGAAATTGGTTTAACAAAAAAACTATTTTAGATTATGCAGTTAAAAAAAGGAAATGAGATATGGAAAACTTAGCAGCAAACATATGGAATTTGTTGACAATTTACGGGCTCAAAGTCATCGCAGCGATTGTCGTTTTTATTGTTGGGCGCTGGATTGCCAAGGGTTTGGCCAAATTTGCGGAAAACATGACGAAAAAAAGGCGGGTTGATACCACTATCGTTTCTTTTGTTGCAAATATGACTTACATTATTCTGTTGGTCTTTGTTGTTCTGGCCGCTCTCGGGCAACTTGGAATCCAAACAACCTCATTTATAGCGGTTATCGGGGCCGCGGGTCTGGCTATTGGTCTTGCTTTGCAAGGATCTTTGGCAAATTTTGCTTCCGGCTTTCTGATGATCATTTTTCGCCCGTTCAAGATCGGCGATTATATTGAAGGTGCAGGGACTGCCGGTACTGTTGAAGCAATTCAGATCTTTGCCACCCAACTGCAGACCCCTGACAACAAAACCGTGATTATCCCTAACGCCAAATTAACGACAGGCAACATCACGAACTGGTCAGCAAAGGAAACACGGCGCGTAGATCTTGTAATTGGCATCGGATATGGAGACGACATTGATAAAGCAAAGAAGATAATGGCTGATATACTGGCAAATGACGAACGCATTCTTAAAGATCCCGCTCCCAATATCGCTGTTGTCGAATTGGCAGACAGCAGTGTGAATTTTGTGGTTCGTCCCTGGGTGAAGTCGGAACATTACTGGGATGTATATTTTGACACCACCGAGAACATCAAGAAAAGTTTCGATGCTCAAGGCATCAGCATTCCATTCCCACAACGCGACGTGCATATGTATGAGCATAAGAAATGAGAAGTACAAACTACTTTACATTTCTTTGAACCACAAAAGATAGCGCATTCCCCGCTGTTTGAGGCGGAGAGTTTCAATTATAGAACAATAATTAAAAAAAGGAGGTAATATCATGATAAAACACTATGTGAACGCATTGTTTTTGGTAATAATCACCTCTCTGCTGTTCGGTTGCGCAACCGGGCAAGTGGAGACATACACCCCTTTCAGCCCATATACCCTGGAAGCGGATCAATATGAACCCAGGGTGGACAATTTTATGGTGATTTTTGATCAATCTTCGTCAATGTCTATGAAATATAATGGGCAAAAACGGTTAACAATTGCCAAAGATTTTTTGAGTGCCATGAATCAGACCCTTCCCAACATGAAGCTCAATGGTGCACTCAGAACTTTTGGCAATATAGCCGGCAAGCCGAGTGTGCTTTTTTACGGACCCAAAGAATATTCGGGTAAAGAATTTCAAGAGGCGTTGAACAAGATAGAACGGGCTAATGGAACGAGTCCCCTGGGAGCGGCCATCAACGCGGCCCGTAGTGACTTCAATCCAACTCAGGGGCAACTGGCGGTGATTATCGTTAGTGATGGAGAGGAAATGGATACCACACCTATAACGGCCGCGCAAAACATGAAAACTAAGTTCGGTGACCTGGTTTGCATATACACAGTGCTGGTGGGAAACGATCCTGCCGGTGAAACGCTTATGAAGCAGGTTGCCGCAGCCGGTGGTTGTGGATTTTCAGTGCGTGCAGACAGCTTTAAAACGAGCGGGGACATGGGCGATTTTGTAAAGAACGTATTTTTAGCCAAAGCTGCCAAACCATTAGATAGCGATGGAGATGGGGTCTATGATGATTTGGATCGTTGTCCGGATACCCCCGGCGTTAAAGTAGACGTTCATGGGTGCCCCACAGACACAGATGGTGACGGAATCTATGACTATCTGGATAAATGCCCCGGTACCCCCACAGGCTTTAAAGTAGATGCTCATGGGTGCTCCATAGACACAGACGGTGATGGAGTCTATGACTATCTGGATGCATGCCCTGGCACACCCGAGGGTGCAAAAGTTAATGAACAAGGTTGCTGGATTCTGGGTGGTGTTCTGTTTGACACAAACAGGTGGAATATCAAACCGGACTTCTATCCAAATTTGGATGCAATCGTGACTGTCCTTGAAAAAAATCCTGTTTTAAATATAGAAATTAGAGGTCATACTGATAGCATCGGAAACGCGGCATATAACAAGAAACTGTCTGAAAGCCGGGCCAAAGCAGTGATGGACTATCTCGTGAAAAAGGGGATTAATCCGAAACGGCTTTCCTCTGAAGGATTTGGATCAACCCTGCCAATTGTTGGCAATGACACTAAGGAAGGACGGGCCAAAAACAGAAGGATCGAATTACTGCCAATGCAATAACAATTCATAATGCTATAGGCTTACGGGGATGAAGGTGGGAAGAGGCACGATTATTGCCAAATCCCATTTTCATGAACCCCCGGCGTTTGTATCTTTAGATTATCACAACATTTTTTGAGAAGCTATTTGATCAAAAGGAGGATGAACATGAAAAAATGGATTTTTTTAGGCGGCGGTGCTATTATTGCAGTCATCGTAATTGTGCTGGTTATCGGGGTGTTCAATCTTGGACCCATAATTAAGAAAGCAGTTAATACTTATGGCCCTGAAATAACCAAGACCGAGGTAAGATTGGGAGATGTCGAGATTTCCATTTTATCCGCAGAGGCCGAACTCAAGGATTTCTTCTTGGGAAATCCCAAGAAATTCAACTCGCCACAAGCTATGAGTGTGAAGTCCATTCATCTGAGCGTGGACAAAAAATCGCTTACCAAAAATACTATTATTATTGATAGGATAGAGGTGGTTGCACCTGAAATTACCTATGAAAAGATTAGCGGCACGGATAATTTTCAAACCATTATGAACAACGTGGAAAAATCTATCGGGGCGGATAAGACCGCGGCACAGCCTGCTGAGAAAGGTGAAAAGGCTGAGGGCAAGAAGATACTGATCAAAAATTTTATTTTTAAAGATGGAAAGGTAAACTTGGTCATGGCTATGCTTGGTGAAAAAACACTGAGCGCCAATTTGCCGGACATTCACCTCAAAAACGTGGGCAAGGAAAAAGGCGGTGCATCTCCTGCAGAAGCATTTAAAGAGATATTTGCCGCACTGTACGCAAAGATTACGTCCACTGCAGTAACAGATGCTCTTAACAAAGGACTCAAAAAATTAACTGCCGACACTAAGGCCATGACCCAGGAGGCCAAAAAGCAACTGGAAGACGCCGGCCAAAGCGCCAAAGAGCAAGTAAAGTCCACAACCGACAAGCTTAAGGGAATGTTTGGAAAATAAAGAAAGCAAAGACAGAAATAAAAGGCCTGTTAAAGATAAGTCTGAAGGAATAACGAAGGCATCCCACCCTTCGACCTTGTGACCCTGATACGTAGAGACCTTTGAAAAATGCTCAATTTTTTTCAATCTTAAGGAAGGCAAAAATTTTAACTGATTGGGCAAAAGCGGGTGTTTTGTAAAGGTCTCACGTATTGCAAATATCGGTGTCCCCTATGTTTGTCCAGGTTGAGAAATAATGTGCAAATCCATCTGGGGGAACGGGATATTGATCCCGGCTTCCTTAAGCGCCTTGTAAACCGCCGAATTAACTTTATAGGAAACCTGAAAATACTTCACAGTAGGGACCCAATAACGATATCCGATATTGATAGAAGAATTCGCGAATTCCTGAATCCCGACCTGAGGCCTGGGTTTTTGCTGAACATCTTCGAATTTTCCCAGGATCTGACGAATTTGTTCAACAGCCTTTTCAGGATCGCTTTCATAGCTGATCCCGATTACACTTTCCACGATCTTATTCTCACGAGAATTATGCAGAATTTCGCCCACGATGTGTTTGTTCGGAATGGTAATCTTCACTCCGTCCTCGTTTGTTAAAATCGTACAGGCAAGTTGGATTTTCTCCACGACTCCGCTGGCACCCGCTACGGCAATCGTATTCCCAACTATAAAAGGGCGGGTCAAAATGATCGTCAAACCAGCCCCATAGTTGGACAAAGGCCCTTGAATCGCAAAGCTTGCACCAAAAGCCAGGGCACCCAAAGCCGCAACGAAAGGAGCAATAGTAATCCCAAATTTACCGAGAGCAATCAGAATTGCAAAAACCAAAATAAAAATCTTGGCCATTCCGGACAAGAACCTGGATAGAGTAATATCCAAGTTCTTCTTCTCGAAAAGGCTTAAGAGAAGTTTGGCCACCCAATTGGCTGCCATAAACCCGAAAATAAGAATAACAATCGCGCCTAGTACACTGTATATCCTAAAACTTCGGATATAATCTTTTTAATTTTATCCGA
>CAYYMU010000167.1:0-5019 GCA_964472445.1 uncultured Desulfobacteraceae bacterium | reverse complement strand
CGAAGGCGTACCTTAATTCGACGTTGGAAGTTCGATGTTCGACGTTCCTTTAGAGATTTGCAGGTCTAGCAAAAATCTCTGTGCCTTTGCCCCTCTGTGCCTGAATAGTTATATGATAATAAAAGAAAAAATATCAGTGATGATCAGCGTAGATCGGTGGCTGAGTAATTACAAAAATTTTTTATAAAGGATATATATTTTATGACAATTAAAAAGGGGGAGGTGCTTGAGCTTAAAGTATCTGATATGGCCTTTGGCGGCAAGGGGCTTGCACGGGTGGATGGCATGGCTGTTTTTGTTGACGGTTCAGCTCCGCTGGATCTGGTCGATGCCCGTATAATTAAAAAGAAAAAAAGTTATGCTGAAGCCAGAATAATATCAATAAAGGAGCCGTCTCCATATAGAATAGAACCTCCATGTATATACAGCGGATACTGTGGAGGATGCAAATGGCAGTTTCTGTCCTATGATAAGCAGCTTGAATACAAACAAAAGCATGTGATTGATTCTATTGAGCATATAGGCCTTATACATGATCCTGTAGTACATAATACAATTCCTTCCCCGCGGATTTTCGGATACAGAAACAAGATGGAGTTTACCTGTTCTGACAGAAAATGGCTGCTGCCTGACGAGATGGACGACAAAAGCATTACAGATACAAGTTTTGCCATTGGCCTTCATGTTCCCGGTACCTTTAACAAGGTGCTTGATACAAAAAATTGTCTGCTTCAGCCAGAAGAAGGCAATCATATTCTCGAGGATGTTAGAAATTATATTAAAAATTCCAAAGTCCCGGTATATGGACTTCGCAGTCATATCGGCTTCTGGCGTTTTCTTATGCTGAGACATTCCAGTGCCTTTGACCAGTGGATGGTTAACGTCATTACATCTTCAGAAGACAGGAAAATCCTTCAGCCCCTTGCTGACCTTCTGATGGAAAAATATCCTAACATAGTCTCAATCGTAAACAATATTACTGCATGTAAAGCCGGCGTAGCAACAGGAGAATATGAAATATTGCTTGCCGGGACATCATGCCTTAAGGATAAAATAGGTCCCTGGGAATTTGAAATATCTGCAAATTCATTTTTCCAGACTAATACATCAGGCGCGGAAAAACTTTTCCAGACAGTTAAGGAATATGCCGGGCTCACAGGCAGAGAAAAAATCGTAGATTTGTACAGCGGTACAGGAGCGATATCTATTTTTCTTGCAGACAGCGCAAAAAAAATCACAGGCATTGAAATGTCTGCATCTGCAGTGGCTGATGCAGAAAATAACTGCAGAAAAAACATGATTTCAAACTGCTTTTTTATTCACGGTGATATCAAGGACAACCTGTCGAAGGCCGGAACAGGGCATGATGCAATGATAATCGATCCGCCAAGAGTAGGTATGCACAAAAATGTAGTAGAACAGATTCTTGAAATGGCTCCTGAAAAAATTGTTTATGTGTCCTGCAATCCCTCAACAATGGCAAGGGATATCGGGATGATAAAAGATAAATACAGCCTCTTAGAGGTGAAGCCGGTTGATATGTTTCCTCATACATATCATATAGAGTCAGTGGCAAAACTTGTAAAGAAATGAGAATCATTCCCCGATTACCGGAGGGTACAGGGGTTCACTTGAATTTCTAATAACGGGAGTACAAATGTTATGATTACTGAAATGAAGCCAATAGGTTTTGTGCGCCACAAATCTGAACATGTTCCCAGGCACTGGTCTGTTTCAAATGTTGAAGGAAATCTGGTAATTAATGAAGAATATGTTGAGGGCCTTGATGACATCAAGGCAGGGCAGAAAATTGTAGTAATTTTTTATTTTCACAAGGGTCAGGATTTTGTTCCCCGCAATCTCAAACAGACTCCTCCGCATAGCGGAAAAGTGCGGGGAGTTTTCAGCTGCTGCTCACCGCGAAGGCCAAATCCGATCGGCATGTCAGTTCTGGAAGTTCTTGAAATAAAGGGGAATGTTATTTGTGTTAAAGGCATTGACATGTATGACGGCACACCTGTTCTGGATATCAAGCCTCATATTATAGACAAACACACCTGCCCGAGTTTTGAGGAAAAAAAAGAATGACAGGACAGTCAGATCTTCCTCTAAAATTTAAAGCAAATAAACATGGCCCGCAATTGCAGACAGGTCTTGCCCTGTTGGGAGAATTCTGTATTGGCATGGGTCTGCTGGACTGGGTGGATGCCTTTATGCCCAAATCTGTCAGGGGAGCCGGTTTCAAGGCCAGTGAATATGTTTTTCCACTGGTTCTGATGTTAAACAGCAAGGGACGAAGCTTGGAAGACATCAGAATTATACGGGAAAATTCTATTTTAAGAAGTGTGCTGCCGCTGAAGAAAATTCCCTCTTCTGATGCTATTGGAAAGTGGCTTAGAAGAACATATGACAGAGGCGGATTATCATTCCTCGACAAGATAAACAAAAAATTGCTGAACCGGGCTCTGGAATATGATTATACAGAAAACTATACCTTAGATTTAGGTACAGTTGTTATAGAGGCTGAAAAAGAATCAGCAAAATTAACCAGCAAGGGATTTAAAGGCTACCGGCCTGTTATTGGTTATCTTAATGAAAACAATTTAATAGTCGGAGAAAATTTCCGCGACGGCAATGTAGATCCTGGTTTAAAAAATCTCGAGTTTTGTATCTACTGCATAGACCAGATGCCTCCAGGTAAAACCATAAAGAGAATAAGAGGCGGCGAATCTTCTTGTCAGGCAGAAATAATAAACCTTTGTTACAGAAAAGGTATTGATTTTGCCATATCCAGCCCTCCTGATAAACAAGTGCTACAGGCAGTCGATTCTATCTCTGAATCTGAATGGAGTCCATACTGGCAGGGATATATAGCGGAAACAGATTTTTCATTTATCAGAACAAAGAAGGCTTTTCGAATAATAGTTTTAAAAAGAAGATACCAGGAAAGTTTTTTTAACAGGGGAAATATCAAGTTAAAACATACTGTGATTGCAACAAATATCAAAGACTCTGCTGGAGATATTCTTAAGTGGTATAATAAGGCACGTGCTCACAGCAACAATCGCATTAATGAACTGAAAGCTTGTTTTGGCATGGAAAGAATGCCCTGCGGCCAAGCCGGCGCAAATTCGGTTTTTTTCAGAATAGGCGCTATATCTTACAATATATATCAGTTGTTTTTACTCAAGACGAGACCTTTGAAAAATGTTCAATTTTGTTCAAGTTCAAGGAAGGCGACCAAATTTTAAATCAGGTTTAAACGTAGGAATACATTGAGTATTTCGAGGCTTAAAATTTGAGCCTGACGCAGTAATTGGGCAAAAGGGGAGGTTTTGCAAAGGTCTCAAGACTTCAGCCCAATCAGCGAACAAGCTTATAACAATGGCCATTGACAACGAAAATGATCCCGGGGTGTAAAAGCAGGCAAAACCTTTAAGCTAAAGATTTATGTCAAGGCGTGTAATCTTGCGACGCAGAGTGTTTTTATCAACACCTAATTCACGCGCTGTTGCCATTTTCTTCCATTTATTTCTATGAAGCGCCTGTTGAATTGTATATTTTTCGACCTCTTTGAGAGTAAGGCCTGTTGACATAATCATAGAATCGTCTTTAGGAACAATACGGTTGGGCAGGCAGTGAAGACGGATTATATCATCGCGGCAGAGTGCAAAAGTGTGTTCTATGGCATTTTCGAGTTCGCGTATATTACCGGGCCAGTCATAGAGCATAAGCGCTGCTACCGCCTTTTGAGATATGCCTATGACTTTTCTTCCAGTTAAATGATTAAATTTATCTATAAAATAATCCACCAAAAGAGGAATGTCTTCTTTTCGATCCACAAGAGGTGGCAGAAAAAGCTTTATTACATTAATACGAAAATACAGATCTTCTCTGAACTTGCCCTCCTCGACCAGTTTTTCCAGGCTTTTGTTGGTCGCGGCAATCACCCTGGCATTGGTTTTCATTGTTTTGGTGGAGCCTAAGGGTTCATAGGTTTTTTCCTCCAGAACACGAAGAAGACGAATCTGCACGGCTTTTGAAACATCGCCGATTTCGTCTAAAAAAATTGTTCCATCCTGGGCCAGTGCAAACCTGCCTAATTTATCTTTTCTGGCATCAGTAAAAGCGCCTTCCTTATAGCCAAAAAGCTCTGATTCGCATAGAGAATCGGGAAGCGCACCGCAATTAACAATTATAAAAGGCCCATCCTTGTTTATGCTGTTATTATGAATGGCTCCGGCAAAGAGTTCCTTTCCCGTTCCGCTTGGCCCTGTAATCAGCACGGTGCTACTGCTTTCAGCTATTTGAGGTAAAATCGCGAAGAGTTCAAGCATTTTGCCGTTTTTGCTTATAATATCATCAAAAGAATGCGTTTTGCTCAGGGCTTTCCTGAGCTTGTCCACCACTGTAAGATCCCTGAAGCTTTCAACGCCCCCGATAATCCCGTCTTTTGAATCTTTTAAAAGAGCTGTTGTTACGCTAATGGGAATACGTTTATTGTCGGCACGAAGAATGAAGACTGGTGTATTTACAATAGGCGCTCGTTGTTTAATAGTCTTACGGATAAGACAATCCGTCTCACATACGCTGGATCTGAGGACTTCGAAGCATTGCCGCCCAATGGCTTCCTTTCTCGAAATTCCTGTAATTTGTTCTGCGGCTCTATTAAACGATGTAATACACATGTCCAGGTTAACAGTAAAAACCCCATCTGCAATACTGTCCAGGATGATTTGGTAGTGTTCTTGAATTTGGTTTTTTGGAAGTTTCATCGCAAGCTTTAATGATTCATTGTTTTATATCTTTTAGCAAAAAACATAAGACAATGTCAATCATCATACTTAAATATAGCTTTCAAACAACTCAACTGTAGTTTTTGCCGGTTATCGCAACAGTTATAATTCAATTACTCAGCCACCGATCTACGCTGATTGTCACGGATATTTTTTATTTGTTATCATATGAGCCTCTTGCAGAAACATCCATCTGCATTAGGAATAATTGCTGTATTTGCCT
>CAYYMU010000166.1:0-5035 GCA_964472445.1 uncultured Desulfobacteraceae bacterium | reverse complement strand
TGAACATACTCATTGTAAAATTGAGCGCAATAGGCGATGCAATCCATACCCTTCCTGCTCTTAATGCCATAAGAAAAAAGTATCCTGAGGCACACATTACATGGCTCGTGGAAGAGGCGGCATATGGTATTATCAAAGGGCATAAAGAACTTGACAGAATAATTGTTTCAAAAAGAAAGACGTGGCTGAAAGGACTTATTGGGAGTTTATGCCTTAAAAATATCAGAGAAATCTGCGGCTTTATTAAGCAGCTTCGCGATACAGAATATGACATAATTCTTGATTTTCAGGCCCTGCTTAAAAGCGGAATTTTAATAGGACTGGCCAAGGGAAAACGGAAAATAGGCTTTGGCAAAGGCATGCAGCACCAGGAGCATAGTTATATTTTTTTAAATGAGTGCGTTCCACCGGTAGATATGGAAATTCATGCGCTAACAAGAGGGATGATGCTTCTTGAAGCAATAGGTATCAGTTCCAATGAAATTAAATATAATATTTATATTTCTGATGAGGACAACAAAAAAGCAGATAATCTTCTCATGCAAGGCAACATAAAAGAGCCAAGGCTGCTTGTTGCAATAAATCCAGTAGCTAAATGGGAAACAAAACTCTGGGACAACACAAAATTTGCAAGACTGGCCGACAGTATTATTAAGCAATACAATGCCAGGTTGTTTTTTACAGGAAGCACGGAAGATCGGGAGCTGATCCTTAATATTATTTCAATGATGAAATGCAAAGCTTATAACCTTGCCGGAATGACAAGCCTGAAGACACTGGCAGCAGTTTATAAAAAAACAGACTTTGTCGTTTCAACAGATACCGGCCCAATGCATTTGGCTGCAGCGGTTGGAACGCCGGTTGTGGCTCTTTTCGGGCCTACAGCTCCCTGGAGAACCGGCCCATTTGGAACAGACCACCAGATTATAAGGACGGATATTAAATGCAGCCCATGCTTTAAAAGGCAGTGCGACACAATTGACTGCATGAAACAGATTTCCGTAGAACAGGTTCTTAACGGAGTAAAACGACTTGGGCTCTAATTTTTTTACCACAGAACACTGAGAACACAGAGGAAAAGAAATGATTAATATTTTATCTTATTCGTGTGCTTCGTGGTGAAAATAAAATGTGATTAATTTAAAATTATTCACCTGGAATTTTACATGGATATTTCTATTATCATTGTTAACTGGAACACAAAAAATCTGCTGCTTAACTGCATTTCCTCGGTCTATGAGACTGTAAAAAATATATCTTTCGAAATATGGCTGGTTGACAATGCATCCATGGACGGCAGTGTGGATGCTGTTAAACAAAATTATCCTGACGTCAGAATTATCCAAAACACAAAAAATCTGGGTTTTGCCGCTGCCAACAATATTGCACTTAAAAAAATGCAAGGCCGCTATGCCCTGTTGCTAAATACAGATACTGTTCTTACAAAAGGAGCAGTTGAAAGTATTTTTAATTTTATGGAAGAAAATCCAGCTACAGGCATGGCATGCGGCCAGCTGCTTAATCAGGATGGGTCAAAACAAAACTCAATCGCTAATTTTCCGGGTATAATTTCACTTCTCTGCAATGAAAGCCTTTTGCAGATATTATTACCTGAAAAGTATCCTGGAAAAAGAAAGCACTATGCAAATCCAGTCAAAGTGGATTCGTGTATCGGAGCCTGCCTGATGGTCAGGAAAAAGGCTGTTGACGAAATCGGCATGCTTGATGAAAGATACTTTTTTTTCTTTGAGGAAACAGACTGGGCATTTAGAATGAAACAAAGTAGATGGGAAATATATTTTGTTCCATCAGCAAAAATTTTTCATATTCAGGGTCAAAGCATCGGCCATAATGTTAAATCCAGGATAATGTTTTACCAATCGCGTTATATTTATTTTGAAAAATGGCATAAACTTTCGTATCCACTAATACGTTTGATTATTTTTAACCGGCTGCTGATAAATACTGTTTTAAACTTTGCAGGGTTTGTGGGTACTTTGGGAATGCATGCCGGCATTAGAAAGAAATTATCGGTTTACACTGCCTTAATCTTATGGCATCTTGGCTGCTGCAAGGACAGTCAATAATATTCACCACACAGATTTATTTTTTCTTCGTGTGCTTCGTTGTGAAATAAGGCATACAAAATCCTTAAAGGATAAACACTATGATATTGCTCGTTACAGGAGGAGCCGGATATATCGGTTCCATTTGCGTTGAAGAACTTTTGCTCCAGGGGCATAAGGTAATAGTAATAGATAATCTCCAGGAAGGGCACAGGGAAGCGGTATCTCCTGAGGCTATTTTTTATGAAGGTGATTTTGGTGATCGATCTTTGCTGAAGATAATTTTTCAGAAACACCCAATTGATGCGGTAATACATTTTGCAGCAGATACCAGGGTGGAATCTTCCATGACCGATCCGAGTCAGTTTTTCAATAATAATGTTGTAAACGGGATCACGCTTCTGGATGCTATGCGAAAGTTCGGCTGCAAACGAATAATCTTCTCCTCCAGTGCTGCTGTTTATGGCGAACCGCACTACAATCCTGTCGACGAAAATCATCCAAAGCTGCCGGTGAATCCATATGGTGAATCCAAGCTGATGTTTGAAAAGATACTGAACTGGTACCATAAAGCCTACGACTTCAAATTCAACGCCCTGCGTTATTTCAATGCTGCCGGAGCCGGTAAAACGCTGGGAGATGCAAAGCAAAACGTCAGCCTTCTAATTCCGGTAGTTATACAGGTTCTGCTTGGGCAGCGTGAAAAGCTGCAAATATTCGGCAATGATTACCAGACAAAAGACGGTACCTGCATCAGGGACTATATACATGTACTGGACTTGGCAAAGGCTCACATTCATGCACTGGAAAATCTGGATAAACATCCAAACGGCAAGTACAATCTTGGCAATGGACAGGGATTTTCAAATCTGGAAGTAGTCAAGACTGTAGAACTCGTAAGCGGCAGAAAAGTTCCTTTTGAATTCTCGCCACGCAGGCCTGGAGATCCGGAAACATTGGTAGCATCTTCAGACCTGGCCCATCAGGAACTGGGCTGGAAACCGAAATATGCAAAACTGGAACAAATTGTCGGTTCAGCCTGGGAATGGCACAGAAACCATCCGAGGGGATATAAATCTTAAGGTGCAATTGATAGACTACCATTGAGGAGGTTTGACTATGTTACCTAAATTTCGCGTTAGCACCCATCCAGGAAGATTTCTTTATGAAGATTTTTTGGAGCCATTAGGCATTTCTCAGTCGGCCCTGGCGCGTCATATAGGAGTTAATCCGCGAGTAATCAATGAGATCTGTCGGGAGAAGCGGGGTATTTCACCCAGGATGGCCCAGCTTCTGGAAGCAGCGCTTGGCATGAGCGCAGAGTTTTGGATGAACTCTCAAGCCGCCTATGATTTGACAACACATCGCCTTAGTCAATTTGAAAAACCTGAAAAAATGCCGAAATTGGCTACAGGCTGAACTGCAATATGGCAACAGAATATGTGTGCGGGAAAGCACCATCAACCTGGACAGGCAGGAGCAGGATAAAAAATACGAGTTCATCCTGCCTTATGATCTAAAGATGGTTGATCCGCACGGGAATAGCATAAAACGCATCCAAACGGATATACTACAACCGTTAGGAGTGTTCAGGCTTCATAAAACCAGAATCAGCCACCAGCAGAAATATCTTGACAAAAGACTATTCTCTTAATACTTATCAGTTAATTTTAGTTTGAACTATATTTTTAAGAAAAGAAATTATAGAATAGATGAAGCCGAGAAAATCATTCCAATCGCTATTAGAACAAAAAAAAGATAAAAAAGTGTCGCTGCTGATTGGCGCCCGCCAGGTTGGCAAGACAACAATCCTCAAGAGTCTCCATAAGGAACTAAGCGATAGTTCAAAAACTTTTTTTTTCGATTTGGACATATACAGCAATTATGAAAAGGTTAACACCTTTGAAAACTTTTTAAACACTTTAAAATTAAACGGCTACGATGAAAATCAGAGGGAGTTTTTCTACGTCTTTCTTGACGAATTTCAAAGATATCCCGGATTGACACTCATAATAAAGAATATCTATGACAATTTTGATAATATAAAAATTTATGCATCAGGCTCATCTTCAATCAAGATCAAGGATGAAATTCAGGAATCGCTCGCAGGCAGAAAACGGACAAACAATATTTATCCGCTAAGTTTTGAGGAATTTTTATGGTTCAAGGAGGATGAAGATGCTATTCAACATCTGCATAACATCAAAAAATTACACGGAAAACAGCTTAAGCAACCAACTTCAAAACTATTGGCGTACCTGAATGAATTCATGGTAACCGGCGGCTATCCCGAAGTCGTGCTGGAAAAGGACAAGGCAGGTGTTCTGGAAAGCATTTTTGATCTATACGTAAAGAAGGACCTGCTGGAATATCTTGATGTCTCGAAAATCAACCCCGCAAAACGGTTAATAGAATACCTGGCAATCAATAACGGGCAGAAAATAAAGTATAGCGACATCGGGCAGATATGTTCTCTGCGTTATAAAGAGATTCTTAATTATGTTGAATTATTAAAAGAAACATATCTGATAATTGACCTGCGGCCATTTTTTTCAAACAAAAATTCTGAGCTTGTCAAAATTCCAAAAATCTACTTTATAGATAATGGCGTAAGAAATTATTTCATCAACAATTTTAATCCTGTTAACAAAAGAAACGATTCCGGATTTCTATTTGAAGGGTTCGTGCTGTCTGAATTATTGAAGAACGGCGTAAAAACAGATGCAATCAAGTTCTGGCAAGACAAGAATAAACATGAAGTGGATATTATACTGGATTTTATCAGCAAACAGATCCCGATAGAGATTAAATATAAGGAAAACTTGAAACATGATGATTTCATAGGGCTCAAAGCCTTCTGCGATATGTACCCGGAAACGCACACACCATTTCTTATCAACCTGGACAGGCAGGAGCAGGATAAAAAATACGAGTTCATCCTGCCTTATGATCTATCCTTTTTAAAAACA
>CAYYMU010000165.1:0-5102 GCA_964472445.1 uncultured Desulfobacteraceae bacterium | reverse complement strand
CGCCTTCAACCAGCAGTGATCAAACAACCATCAAAAAAATCCTGGTGATGGACGATGAGGAACCGTTAAGAGATGTCTGTAATGCGTTGCTTACTCACATAGGATATAGGGTGGAGGTTGCTGTAGAAGGTATCGAAGCCATTGAAATGTACCAAGAGGCAATGGCATCAGAAAAACCTTTTGATATGGTCATACTGGATTTGACCAATAAAATCGGCATGGGAGGGGCTGAGACTATCGTGAAGCTGTTGGAGATTGACCCCGGCGTCAAAGCGATCGTTGCTACCGGTTACTCCGGTGATCCTATCATAAGTAACTTCCGGGAACACGGTTTCTGTGGCGTCCTTCCCAAGCCTTTCACCTTAGATCAACTGAGGACGGCATTGCAGGATGCTATTGCAGGAGAATAATCAACTCCCAGCGATATGGGGACATCCTTCATATATTGATATTTCAAATACGATCTATTATAAAGATAGACTATCAACAAGGAAAATAAATTAAGTTTATTGGAAAGTAAGTAATCAACATATCAAGGATGTCCCATAAAGTCCTGGGGGAAGGTCCGAATCCATTTTCTCAGATCTCGAGATATTCAACTCAGGCGATCTGCTTTGATTTGGAGAGCCTTAGCAAATCGCTTTGCCATGTCTGGTGCGAGCCTGCGCTTTCCTCTTTCATAATCACTGATCATGTTTTGTCGGATAAGCATTTTCCTGGCGAGCTGGGCTTGTGTCAAGCCAGCTTTGAGCCTGGCTGTAGCCAAGAGATTGCCTATACGATTGGACTGCATTTCCTTCCAGAAATCAGTTTCCTCAACAGGTATGCTATCGGATTTGTTTGAAGTGAGTACGCTCACTTCAAACTTCTTACTGATCCATGCGATGAGCTCATCAGCATGTTCACCATTTATAGACAACTCAATATGGGGCTTTTTCACGAGAACCAACATAATACACCTCAATCTTTGGTAGCTTCTTTAATCCTCGATTAACCCTTTTATTGATTCTGACCTGATATTTCATAAAATATGCATATTACCAAATAAGGTAATATACAAGTGTTTTATTTTTGACCTATTGGTGTTAAAGTTTAACGGGCTGTTGCCCTAATCGAATTTCTAAAAACGGCTCAAAAACTTCTGATTTTTTTTGGTTTGACCAATCATGCATGAAACACATAATATGCATTTTAATATCATCTGTTTTTTTAATTTGGGTTTGGTATGGATTCCCACGCAGTAGTATGGGAATGAGAAAAAACAACTTTTGCGTCTTTCCGTCTTTGCGTGAGATAATTTTTTAAGGAACTAAAATATTATAATGCCTTTACAAACCGTTCATGACTGCAAAGAGATCGACCTTAAAAAGCACGGCCTTATAGAAGCTTCCGCCGGCACAGGCAAGACCTATTTGATCGAAAACCTGGTGGTCAGGCTTTTAAAAGAGGACAGTGAAATTTCCCTGGAAAATATTCTTCTTGTAACTTTTACGGAAAAAGCAACCTGTGAATTAAAAATTCGCATACGCGAGAAAATTGAACAGGAATTAAAGAAAACAGAGGATTTGAAGGTTGTTAAAAAGCTGAGAGATTCACTTGATATATTTGATATGGCATCGATTTTTACGATTCATGGTTTTTGTCAGAATGTCTTAAGCAGTTTTGCCTTTGAAAACAACGCTCTTTTTAAAAGCGAATTAATAGATGATACCCCTGTTTTTGAAGCCGTGCTCAAAGAATATATGCGAAAAACCTGGTTTGAAAAATATGGAAAGGATCTGCCGGCAATTCTAAAATGGTCTGGTTTCAGCACAAAAAAACAAAGCATTAAATTTATGCTCAGAGTGCTGGCAGCAGCCCGGAAAACTTATCGCAAAAATGCAGGGGATGTGCTTTTGCCTGATATCAGAGGCAAATCCTTTAATCAGCTTCAAGATAAGGCAGAGACATTTTATTTAAGTTTAAAAAGCCTAATCAGGACAGATAAAAGTTTTTCCACGCAGTTTGCAGAGTTAAATATAAACGCTGCAACAAAAAAATCCTTATTAAAAAAAATTGTAAAGCCTCTTGAAGATTATTTTAACGCTAATGATGATGAAAATATAAAGATTTCAGCTCTGCAGGAAATGATTTGTCAGATTCAAGGCGTAAAATCAGGTGGAAAAATGGGCATACAGTGTCTTGTGCCGGACAAATGGCTGAAAGCAGGACCTAATCCAGAAGTCTGTCCCATGCTGCAGAATATAGTTGATGTGTTTAAAAAAATAGAAAAAGTTTTAGACGATTTAAAACAAAAGCTTGTAATTGAAACAATACATGAGCTTCAGAACCAGGTGGGAAAGATAAAAGCAAAAAACGGCTGGATCAGTTTTGATGACATGATCAATCTTGTTGAAAAAGCGCTTTATGATGATAACGCAGGGCAGTTGCTTAAAATGCTCAGGCAGAAATATAAAGCAGCTTTTGTTGATGAATTTCAGGACACTGATCCTGTTCAATGGAAGATATTTAAAAAAATATTTTTAGATGCCGACAAACAGGGCGTTGAAGAAGATTCAAACAACAGCCTGTTTCTTATAGGTGATCCAAAACAGGCGATATATTCATTTCGCGGGGCCGATGTTTTTGCCTATCTTGATGCAAAAAATGAAATAGCCAATCTGGCAGAACAAAACCAGGCCAGGTTATATGTTCTGGATATTAACTGGCGCTCACAGCCCGAACTGATCAAATCATTTAACAGTCTGTTTGGCAGAGATGAATGGTTCAAGCCTGAAAAACAGGCAGACAAATTTGAAATATGCTATCAGGATGCCACCTGGCCGGGCGAAAAGGAAAGAACATCCTTTTTAAGTTCAGATATGTCCGGACGCTGTGCAGTAAACATAGCCGATTTTAGCAGTGAACCATCTTTCAGGTCCGCAAAATTGAAACTGGCAGAATTTGTTGCCTTGGAAATCCGGCATTTAATTGATTGCGGCAACATTAAACTCATTAAAAAGAATAAAGAAAAGCAGCTGAATTTCGGGGATATCTGTATCCTTGTTCGCGCAAAATCAGATGTGGCTTTTATAGAAGAAGAACTTTCCGGGCTTGCAATTCCATATACATATTACAAAAAACCAGGTCTTTTCCAGTCTGACGAAGCCTTTTATTTAAGTCAGGTTTTTCACGCAATCATGAATCCAGACAGCAGCGCAGATTTAAAAAAAGCGCTTTTAACTCCCTTTTTTGGATTTAATGCGGTTGATCTGTATAATTATGAGCAAATGCCCTGGCTGCACCCATTAAAACAGATGTTTTTCAAATGGAATGAATATGCTCTATCACGCAGACCAGGCGTTTTATTCCAGTCTTTAATTAATGATTCAGGCCTTATGTTTCGTGAGGCCGAGAAGATTTCATGGGACAGAAAGCACACAAATTACCGGCAGATATTTGAACACCTTGAAGAAATTGCTTACCTGAAAAATCTGGATTTCAGACAGACAACATCAATGCTTGACGGGTATGTAAAAGATAATACCCGTGCTGACAAAGATGCTGATATTCATCAGATTGAAACCGAAGAAGAAAAAGTCCAGATAATGACAATGCATGTCAGCAAGGGGCTTCAGTTCCCAATAGTTTTTGTTGCCGGAGGATTAACGCAAAGACCAGCAGACTCTGACGAATACCGGGTATATCACGAAATCGTAAAAAAGAACGGCCTGTGTAAGGCAACTAAAATAATCAATTTTTCCATGCAGGATAAAAACGAAAAACATCTTCTTGAAAAAGCAGATGAGGACAAGCGGCTCTATTATGTTGCCTCTACAAGGGCTGAGCACAAACTTTATCTTCCTTATTATCCTTATGCTAAAAAAGATAGATGGGTGGGGCCTGTAAGCAGGCTTCTAAGTCCGGCTATTGCAGATGCTTTTCCCGGAAATGATGCAAATGTTTTATGGCTGGAGCCCAATAGTAAATATTTCGCAGAAAACACAATAATTTCAGACAAACAAAAACCCGGTTCTGAAATACATATAAAAGACGAGAAAGATCTTTTTCCTTATATTAAGAGTTACAGGCATAAAAAAATTATATTAGAATCTTTTACGAGTCTTCATGATAAAATTCTGCCTGAATATGAACCAGAATATAAGCCAGAATATAAGCCAGAAGAACAAACAACGGATTTTAGGATTGTGGATGAAAAATCCAGGGAAGATGATGAAACCTTTGCTTCACATGAAATTGATGCTGAAGGGTCTGACATAATAGCGGACCGGATGCCAGGCGGAACTGAAACAGGCTCTATGTTTCATAATATATTAGAGCATATTGATTTTAAACACGCTGCTGAGACAATGGACAAGGCAAAGGATAAAATTTTTTCCTTAATGAATGATCCTGAAACAGGAAATATTATTTTAAAATACATGGAGATGTATGGCATGGATAATCGCTGGGCAGACAATATCTGCAGGATTATCAGAAATACCCTTACATCTCCGATAAGCCTTATTGATGATGAGTTTATCCTGGGCAGGCTTGGGAAGGCAGACCGTCTTCATGAACTTGAGTTTATATATCCTTTTACACTGCCTGGTCATAAGGAAGCAATAATTCCAGACTGCAAAACTGAAAACAGCTTTATAAGAGGTTCCGTAGATATGATTTTTAGATACAATGAAAAATTTTATATTGCAGACTGGAAATCCAATCATATTGAAAACGGCTATGATCATGATTCCATGGCTCTTAACATGCAGGGTGCTGGTTATGATCTTCAATATAAACTATATGCCATTGCTGTTCTGCGCTGGTTAAAGCAAAGTCTGGGCATAAGATTTAATCCTGCAAAGGATTTCGGCGGCATATTTTATTTTTATATTCGGGGAATGGGAGATACAAAGGGAGACGGAATTTTTTATGTTTCTGCAGATAAATTAGGAAATCTGGAAAACATAGAAAAAGAAATTGTAAAAATTTTAAATAACCAGCCATAGATGATGAACTCGTAAAAAGCTACAACCCGCCTGAGGCGGACAAGCACAGTAGATGGGACTTTCAAATAACTCAACTGTAGTTTTTGCGGGTTATCGCAACAGTTATAATTA
>CAYYMU010000164.1:0-5125 GCA_964472445.1 uncultured Desulfobacteraceae bacterium | reverse complement strand
CTATGCTCCATCTTTTTACATATTAAAAATGATAGAATACCTTACTTCGACATTCTGCGGTTGAAAACAGACTCGTAAGTTTGATTTTTATTAAAAAGTAAAATATATAGAACAATCAAGAATTTATATCAAATTCGTGCAAACGAGTTATTTGAAAGTCGTCACTCCGGCAAAAAACGATTTTTAGAGATTGAGACAATGTTCATAGCCGGCCAACACAGGAAAGTATTTGAAGTATAGGCCTCTGTCTCTGGCAAAAATGGCGCTGCACTTTGCCGAAGCAAAACCTCCAATATAAAAATCCGACAAAAAGTGTTCTTTAAAATTCAGCTTTTGACCACACTGAGGACATTTTACCTTTGTTTTTCGTTTTAAATATCTCATCCATGCCTGGGCTGCGGCAATGGCTGAATGAACATCAAGCGGTTCAATCGCAATTTTGTGTTCCTCTAAAAACTCCTATAACAGCCTGGTGTTTCCTTTAAATTGGGGCATAAGTTCCGCAAACACCACTGGAGGGGCTACCAGCTTTTCTCTTCTTATAAGAGCAGTATACAATTTGTCCTGAAAGCTTCTGAACTCATCTTTCAATATATCACGCAGTATGGTGGTATCCACACAGACTCTCAATTTACTTTGCCCCTGACTTCATCCATATATTCCATTGTTGTCGGCCTGCCCTTGAATTTTCCACGCCACTTTTTCCTGACTGTTTCTATCGGGTTAACAACAAGAACGTATTTTTGCCCTTTTTTTGTGATATCGACCTCAGCTCCAGGAACGATACCCATTTCCTTTCTAACCTTTACAGGTATTGTAACTTGATATTTTGCGGTTACTTTAGACAATTGCGCCACCTCCCAAGGTATACCTTTTATTAAAATATAGCATACCTTTTGCTTGAAAAACCTGTCAATTTATTTTTGTTTTTTAGCCCGCGGACTTTCCCCCCTTAGCTTGAGCAAAGACGCAACAGTGAAAGAGGCAAAGGCATTGTTGGAATATTTCTGATCTCCCCAATCTGTTTTGACCTGGTTAATATAAGACTGTTCGGGTATTTTGAAATCTGTTTAAGTTCCTTGGGGCGTAATTGTTTTGTCCATTTTATTTCAACCGGCCAGAACCTGTTTTTATCAATATAGGCGATATCGACTTCCCCTTCACCCTTTATATAATATGTAGGAAATTTCCTTCGATAATGTGTAACAACACAGGCCTCCGTCAGTCTGGCGGCCCAGTCAGAATTGTTTAAAGCAGGCTTAACCTGTTGATCAAAAGGATCTTGACACGGATTTAACCATGCCCTGACAGCATGGAAAATAAAAGGATCAGAGAAGATGAGTTTTCTTGCCTTTTTGGGGGCGGCTGCAAGCTTATCTTCCAGAAGAGCCGGCTGGATAAATACTGCGTCCATGGATTGAAGAAGGGCCACATAATCCGAAACCGTCTGTGGATGATCAATGGAAAGATCTCTTGCCAGAGCATTCCAGGTAACCTGGCTGCCATATCGTTTTACAATAGCACCTAATATTTCATAGAGATAGTGTTCCTGTTTATGTCTCTTTAACATATCCCCTCGAATCCAGTCGCTGTAAGTCGAAAAAGTCGCCGGCAATATAGATTGGCGCATTGCCATGTCATTCATAGCCGTCAGGAAACCTCCATGGACAAGATAAGAATCAAACTCATCATAAAGTTTATTGATCAATAAATCGTCTAATTCAATATCAGAGGATATAAGACTCTCTATCTCATCAGCGGCGATTTGCCCATTCAGCTTGACTGCTTCAAGAAAACTGAGTGGATAGAGGTGGAAATCTACAGTATCGGCGGTTCCTCGTCTTCCCGGAAAACGCATGCGCGCCTCTTTAATGATTAAAAGATCCGATCCGGTTATTAATAGTGCTACATTTTCAAGCATGCCGGCATCGGCGAGGTATTTAATGCCTTTATCCCAGTCTTTGATGTAAGTTACCTCATCAAGAAGGATATAGCTCAGGTCTGCAGTCTGCCTCTCATTTAAAATATCTGTAAGCAATCTGACCAGAGAATGATGATCATCTATAAGTTCACCGGTAAAATAGACAATGCATTCCGGAGCAACACCACTTTCAAGGAGTTCATTCATCCATTGTTTCAAAAGAGTGGTTTTGCCGATCTGACGTCCTCCGCTTATTGTGTAAATCCCCGGCTTATGACGTGGAAGAAGATCAAGCAATTCAGAACGATGGATTAATGATTGTTTCTGAAGATGTTGCAAATGGGGATCCCTGCTGGAAAATAAGCCGGGGTCTTCAAGATGAATATTGTGTGGCAGAAAACGAACGTCCATGTTTAGCCTATTGTGTTGATTATTTTTATATAATAGATATTGACTAAATTTAGTCAGTATCTATTATATAAATGATGTCTTTTGTCAATAAAAAAGAGAGTGACCTTTGCAAAACGTACTTATTTCGAGAGCTTTGCATAAGCCTCCTTTTTCCTCCAGCACGGCAAAAGAATCTGCATAATCCTTGGGCGACCTGTATCGCTCTGAAGCAATGATATGATTCGCCACGTCCAGGCAGCACTCTATACTGGTCTGCAAATAATATTTTGCGCTGCCGATGAGAATCTTGTCTTTTAGAAAGGCTTTTTCAGATACTTTAGCAATCTCGTCTAAAAGCCCCAGATATTCGTCCAATTGAATAAACTTTTGTGATATTTTTTCGATTGAAACCATTTTTCAATCCTTTGTCTTGGATTACAATACTATCTGTTCCAAATATGTCCTCTGATAATTGTGAATAAATGGTAAAAAAATCAAAATATGCGCTTCGGATGGCCGTTTCGTAATCGACCCGGGCTTTATCGTCACGGCAATAAATTAGAACTCCTTCCGTAATAATCTTACCTGCAACAGCCAAAGGAAGTGAATTTATTATGCGGACATCACTCGCCGGACATTGCTTAAGCTTTTTGTCTATTTTCAACGCCAGTGCCATTTCCAAATTCAGTTTTTCTCTCCGAGACAATCGTGGCACATATATGCCGATATCCAAATCGCTGAATTGGTGAGCCTGATTGACCGCGTAACTGCCATACAGATATGCAAAAAGAACTTGGGTATCTCTGAAAACATCTGTAGCAATTTTTAAAATATTCTTCTTTATTTCAGCTTGTTTCATTTTAGTTCATCGGGTCGAGTCCGCCTGAGGCGGATTCGTGGGAATGACAAAAAGGGGACGTTTTGCAAAGGTCAGTTTTGTTACCCCCACCCTGCCCTCCCCCTTCAATGGGGAGGGTTTGGGAGGGGGTGGAAAAAGGAAATTCCTATACAATAAATTTAATATGCTTATTCGACGATGATGCGGTCTTTATTTGCATCCAGGGTTTTTGGCCCAATCCCCTTAACCTTCACAATCTCTTCCGGCGTCTTGAAAGGTTCCACGTTCTCGCGATAGTCAATGATCCGCTGAGCGTATTTGGGCCCGATCCTGTCAAGCTTTATCAGCTCTTCCAATGGCGCCGTGTTGATGTTAATCTTTTCCCCGTCTTCGGCACATACAACCGGACTCACGGCCAGTATCATTGCAACAGCCATCAGAACTGCGGCAATACTTTTTACTCTTTTCATCGTAATTCCTCCTTTTTAGGTTTTCATTTAGTTTAGATTTTATCTAAATACTAAGGATGTATGATTAATGTCAAGACTAAAGGATGGCAAAGTTATGCTCTTTTGTTTGCAGAAGATACTTTTGAAGCATTTTTTATGTATTCGACGAAAAAAGCAAGGAAGACCATAAAGAACAATCCGACAACTACGGAAAGCATAACAATCTGTTTCTTTTTGGGCTTGACCGGATACAGCGAAACCTCCGGCTCCTGGATGATCCTTATATTGCTGATCAATCCCTTTTTTAAATTTAGTGAATTTATCTGGGCATTGATATTATTGATTTTGATCTGTAATCTTTCTGTTTTGCCTAGTTTCAACCTCTCTATTTCAGTTTTGGTATTATCTATAGTTTTATTTAGCTTATCAACCTCGGCCTCTGTTTTTTTCTCACTGGTTCTCAAGTCATAGATCTGTGTGCTTAACTGGTTGAAGTAGGCCACGTTCTGCTGAATTGTTGTAGAATAAAGGAGGAGAGAGATATCCTTGCCAGGATTTTTATCTTTCAGGAGCGTGTCCCTCTGCTGGATGATCTTTTCTGTATTTTCTTTAACGCCCTTTATCTCCTCCAACAATTCTTCCTTCCTCTGCCCAACATTCTTAAGGTTTGCCTGCTGCAGCTTTATCTCTTTCTGCGTCTTCTCAATACTGCTCAGTTTAAGATCAATCCGTTTATCTATATCTTTTCTCTGCGTTTCAATTTCGTTGATCTCGCTTTGCTTCATGAATATCTGTTTGTCATAATCGCCCTTTCTTTCCTCAACGATTTCCCCGTAATTATCGGAAAGAAGCTGAACCAACTGCCCTGTGACTTTTATCCCGAGGTCTGTTCCCCCCTTTTCCCATTGAGAGCTGACCTTTATCAAGTTGGTTTTTTTGACAACCGCAGAATTGAATTTAACCCCTGTCTTCAGCGGATCCAGATTCAGCGCCTTTTGTATCCTTTTATTGTAAACATCTCCGTTTATCTTTCCACTTATATTGGCTACAGAATCAATATATATAAAACCTCCATCATCTTTAACACCGACGATACCCGGCTCAATGACCGTGGAGATCTCATAAATCCTCGGCATCTGAAGACTTATCACTGCTGCAACTACACCACAAATCAGGGTACCGGCTATGATGAGCCATTTCCACTTCCAAAGGACCAGCAGATAATCGATAAGATTTATTTCATCTTCGTATGGCGGGTAGTTCTGGGGATATTGCTGCTGATTGGGTTCATTGTTAGTCATTGTTTTTCTCCATTAATTAGAATTAGGAACTATTTTACCACGAAAATCACGAAGGGCACGAAGGGCACGAAGGATTTTAAAACTTAATGTTTTGTCTTCGTATGCTTCGTGGTAAAAAAAGTTTTATGCAAATAAACTAAAAATTATAATATGCTGTCAAAATATTTTATGGTTTTTTTCAGGCCTTCATCCAGTTTTACTGTTGGCTGCCATTTTAGTTTTTTTC
>CAYYMU010000163.1:0-5145 GCA_964472445.1 uncultured Desulfobacteraceae bacterium | reverse complement strand
ACGCGATTGCGCCCGTTACACCCGGTATTAGCCCGCTTTTCTCACAAGCCGGTTTAAGAAATTATTCCGCTCAGTATTGTCTTTAAAGATATCAGAACGCTCAATTCCACGTTATGATATGATGAAACGCCCCAGGCGCATCTATTCTCGATTTTCTTGGCATGACAACCGCTTAGAATATTAATGATAATTTGCAAACTGCAAAACTAAAGGATGTCCCTAAGTTCCACATTGGACGGTACCCGTAACACACCGCTGGGTTTGACGCGAATGTGCCCCACCACATTGGTATTTGCGTCAACAATTTCGAAGTCTTCACACTTGCGAGTCCGAAAACTGTTTACCGACACAAAATCTTCCTCGTGGAGTCAATACTCGTATTGTGTTCGCCCTGGTGCGTCACCAGATTCGCGTTTTCGCCAATGTGCCTTTGGGCTAAATCCGCCGCCATGTTGCGTGACCCAAACAATTTCATCGCCGCTCAACTTGCGAAACTGGTACAGGATTCGTCGATCGATCGATAATTTGCCAATGTCGCTAAGGTAAACAAAATCCGGGCCGAACTTCTCCTTGATGGCAACAACGGCCTTCACCTGGAGCAACTTCCCGTATCGATCGACTCTGCCCAACATCCATTCCGCGATTTCAGCCGGTGTCGTCGGTGTGCGTAGTTGTGAGGATTTGCGACCCTGTCTGCTGGAGCCTACCTTTTTAGAGGTGAAATGTTTCTTTGGCATTGGAGTCCCCGTCCGATTAAATCATGGATTCATCGCCTAACGCAGAAGTCAGGGGCAGCCAGGGCTCCCACTGACTTGAGAAAAAAAGCAAATTTTTTGTTTTTTCAACTTCTAACAAAAACGGCTCGGCCCTGGCTGTCTACTGAACTGACAGGTTGGCCGCTGCCCTCTTGGTCAACATCAAACTCTTTAACCAGAAAATCGAACGTTCGTCTGTCCCTCAATTTACAGACCACATTTTGATTTGCAAAACCGTTCGGTAGCCATTTTGACATATCTTTGGGAAATGTTTTTATCCATTTTACTTTGGATAGCCACTCCCCACTTTCTAAAGTTGGAGTTTGGCTTTTCCAAGGATGCTCGTCAGGTAAATCATCAACGATACGTTTCCCTTTAATTTCATACTCGGAAACCGGCACAGCTTCTTCTTCGACTATACCATAGCCAACGTAACCAGAACCTTTTATGTATGAAAATATCTTGTCTCCTGGTTTTAGTTTTCTTATGGCGCTAATCCACCTCGTCCCACCACCAGCGCTAACGTAGGAAAATCGAATATTCAAATCCCACTCGCGCGCGTTACCTTCTTTTATTCCAGTATTAACAAAAAGATATCCCGTCCAAGGAGGCCGTTTACCTTTGAAAGCTTTTTCTTCTATAACCTCTGGATCTTTAAGCCACGATCGTCCTAAAACTTGTTTTCCTTCTATTTCAAAAACATTAAAAAATACAGCGTTGATGTTAATAGAATGTTTATCTGCTAAATATTGAATAATCCTTTCAGTCGCATCATCTAATGAAGCTGCAACAATTACAATCTGGTGATTTTCGTTTAACAACTCTGGTAGTTGATCATCAAAAATTTTTTGGTATGAATCCTGTAAACTATTTCCTGTATATTTTTTATAGAGATCTATGATTTGTTCATAACTTAGGTCACTCACCCAGGAAGCATAGTCCAAACATTGTGCAACCACATCTCTTGGTGTTTTATTCCTTTTGAGTTCCACTATTACCAAATCACCATCTTTATTAAGGCCTAATATGTCAATATAGCCACCATAATTTGTGTGTACTTGCCTGCCAAGTAGCATTAAATCAAGATCGAGTATGGTTGGATCATCAATTATCCAATTCTCTAAATCATTCTCAAAGTGCAGCTTACTTTTCGAAACGGATTTAAGAGTTCGATCTTTCCCTATACCCCATAAGCTCATTGAAATTGCCATAATTATTACATTTCCTCGCGGCTAACATAGATTAGACGGCCTAATAGC
Source organism: uncultured Desulfobacteraceae bacterium (assembly GCA_964472445.1). Classification (GTDB taxonomy): domain Bacteria; phylum Desulfobacterota; class Desulfobacteria; order Desulfobacterales; family ETH-SRB1; genus CAYYMU01. Next base: position 3,131 of record CAYYMU010000163.1, on the reverse strand, counting down.
CGTATTTAATTACGGCTATTAGCCGCCACAAAGTAAAAAAATATAAACAATACAGCGTATTACTATTCGCTTTTGTTTTAGAAGATAAGGGGTCAAGCCTGCATAAGCAAAAAGCCCCATCCTTCATACTGCTGAAGAAATGGGGCTTTATTTTCTTTAATCAAATTCCTGATCACGTGATCCTTCTGTTTGAGGTTCAAAGAACAGAACAAAATTAACTTAAAACAATATAGATTAAGTAAATATGCAAGTCAATTTATTATTTTTTTAGTCCCCTAAGACCTGGCTTTTACAAGTTTAAAAATTTAGAGTCATATCTACCCTCTAAAACTGCGAAACTAAAGGATGTCCCTAAGTTTTCCTATAATCAAGATTTGAAATTTTCTCATTTTTATGCCTCCTCTTTTGAATTCACTCAATTGCTTCTATTACAGTCCAAAGTTCTAAATTCGTTCCAAAAGGACGTATTTTAACTTTACCACTGAACAGTTTCGTGTCCAAAACATCTATTTTGATACCTTTTTTCAATATTATTACCAAACCAGAGTCCAAAAGTTTCTGTAATGCTTCATAATCTTTCGCTACCGATAAGTCTACAACCCTATCGAGCAATTTCTCGGATACTGCAGCGGCATGACCACCGACAGTGTGTTTTATTGGGCCAGCAATTGAGGCACTACAAAAGAGAAAAACCAAAAATGCTGTCAATAAAAGAGTACCAAATTGTTTCTTCACCATAATTCATCCTCCTTTTTTTATTGGAGGATAGCTGTTACCAGCCACCCAACATAGATTAGACGGCCTAATAGCCGTAGTTAATTACGGCTTTTTTCCGCGACAAAAATAAAAAGTATAAACAATACAGCGTATTACTATTCGCTTTTGTTTTAGAAGATAAGGGGTCAAGCCTGCATAAACAAAAAGCCCCATCCTTCATACTGCTGAAGAAACGGGGCTTTATTTTTTTATAATTCCTGGTCACGTGATCCTTCTGTTTGAGGTTCAAAGAACAGAATTAATCTAAAACAATATAGATTAAGTAAATATGCAAGTCGATTCAATTTGTTATCTTTTCGAGGAGTGATCACTGTTATTAAGTTAACACAGGAGGGTTTTCCGGGGCGGTTTAACTGATTGACATTACAAGTATTAAAAACCATTGTATGCGGTATAAGGAGTATCGAATGTCCTCTGAAATAATTCGTCATAAGCCATCGTAATACGCTTTAAATTCGTCAAGTTTATGGGTAAAAAAACTGTTTATAATTTCTTTTAATTTATCTTTTGTCGACACCTTAATTTCTTTCTGGTAAATTCCGCTGGATCCTGCAAAGGATGGTTGACTATTATCAACGCATTCAAACATCATTCTATATGTTTTTTCATCATCAACATAAATTTCAATAAAATTTTTATCATCTACCGAAAAACCGAACAGACTTCTGGAAGTAACATATCCAGCGTCCCCGCATAAACCTTTTTGAGCTTTGATATATTTTTCAAGAATGTCATAGGCCTGCTCTAAAGTAACCGCCCCGCGTTCAACAATCTGAAAATCTTCGTTTATTGCGTAGTAAGTTTTGGTTTGTTCTGCATAAATATTTTGTAATGAGACAAAAGCGATGATAAAAAATGTGGCTATAAATGTAATGTTTTTTATCTTCATTGTTATTGCCCTTTTCTGATTTTATTGTTTAACTTCGGGGTCAGGAAGGAAATTAAGTAACACCTTTAATTTATCAACTTATCAGCGAATATTTTTTGAGGTGTGTCAGCGTTACTTTATAACTCTTTTAAATCTAATTTTGAAAAAACCTTTTTATCTAAAAAATCCCAGGTTGTATTTTGATTATATTTTACAGCTTCCTGAAATTTATACCAGCTGGTTTCTTTATATTTTTCCGGTTCTCTCCATGTGTAAATATCAGTTAAAGGGTCCCACCTGTTCAGAAATGAATCAGACTTATCTCTTAATCCTCTAACTTTTTCATTTACTGCTTTTTCAAACCATGCATATTCATCATATTCGGGTATTTCATATCCAAGCATATTTTGGCTGAGTTCCATATATCGCTCAATACGTGCCATTTTATTTGAGTTTGACTGATCAACCTCTCCGATTGCAGATCGAAGTCCTTTGATCAACTGCCTTCGGTCTTTGTTTAATGCTTTGACAGAACATTTTTTATCAACATAAAGACGATATTTTGTAAAAATATTTCCTGCTGAGTCCATAAACCGTTCTTTGTTGTCTATTCTTGAATTCTTATCGAGAAGCGTTTATCCTTCCATACAAGTGCAGACCAGTCAGGGTTGTGTCCTGCATCAGCATGTCCGATGTTCGGAACTATTTTCTCAAGAACCCCTGACATGGAATTAAATTCATTATAATAACCAATAAAATTTTGATGAGCCCATGTATCAGCATAAGAATGGGTAGCAATTCCTATTTTATAAATATTTTTGCTCTTAAGCGCACTATCTATAACATGATTTGCGTTTTTACTGTTAGCCGTTGTATTCAGCCAGTGTAGAACTCCATCTTTACGAAATGCCCCTTTATAAAGAGGGTCCCCGGGTATAAAATGAAATAATGGATAAATCCGAAATAATTTTGGTTTTGGTTTTAGAATATTCATGGTCTGGCTTATGTAGTTTCTATAATATTGAGCCTTGTCTTTATGAACCTCATAGATCATGTCATTGTCATCTACATATTGAGATGAATAAGCAATAGTGAATGCGTCATCTTCACCAAATCCTGCTTTTCCAGCAATAAGGAAAGTCATATAATAATGAAATTCAATGTCCATGATATTCTCCTTTTATTTGTTTAAGGTGATGAATGAGTGAATAAACCCATAACTTACATCAGGCAAGTCAGAACATCCATCAAACTTCCATGTTTTATATTTGCCTGAACTGGATTCGATACGTTTAATCAGATAATCAAGTTTGAAGTGCCTGCACAATTCAAGTGCCTGCTCTGTGGTCATAATATCGTTGATTGCTTGAAGTTTCATTTTATCCCCATTTTTATAAGATCAAAACCGGGCAAAACTTACGGAAGGCTTTTAACTTATCAACTTATCAGCAAATTAGCGAATGTTTTTTTAGCTGTTATTTTTGGC
>CAYYMU010000162.1:0-5229 GCA_964472445.1 uncultured Desulfobacteraceae bacterium | reverse complement strand
AAGGCATTTGTACTTTCAATGAGGTCGTCCATGACATTCCGCATCTGCGCGAATTCCACAAACAAATGGACGAAACGGTTTTAAATGCTTACGGCTGGCAGGATATAAATTTCGCTCATGATTTTTAAAAAATGGATTATCTGCCGGAAAACGATTGTGTACGATACACAATCTTACCTTATGTCAAAAAAAGAAGTCCTAAAGCTCCTGTTAAAACTAAACCACGAAATCCACGAAAAGGGAGTCAAAACCAGCCTGTGTGATTTTGCTCAAAGACTTGTTGTAAAACCGCTGCAACTGCCTTACAGATTTAACATATGAATTTATGCTCCTTTTTGCATAGCCTTTTAGTTCCAGGTCTGATATGAATCGATCATGCAATTTTGCGCATGGTATCTCCTTTTCTCTTAATGCCGCCGTACGTGAAACCGAATGTTCGGCGGCAAAAACTAAGTAAATAGGAAGAAAGAATTATGGCAGTGTCAAGAACTATTGATTTTAGTGGTGTATAATAATGACTTTGATTTCCTGGCTGACTCTTTTCGGTATATGCGCCCTTGGTGCCATGTCCCCAGGCCCAAGTCTGGCGGTTATTCTCCAGAACCGGGTACAACGTTGCCTCTTTGACGCTCTTGTTGCGAGCTGGGCACATGCTGCAGGGATTTTTTTATGGGCTCTGGCAGCCAGCACCACTCTTGGCACCCTATTCCAGCGCATTCCTGCAATAAAAACTTCTTTAACACTTGCTGGCGCTGCTTTCTTAGTCTATTTGGCGGTCAAGTCCTGGGGGAGTCAAGGTAGCGAGTTCACTGCCAAGAAAAATCATTTGCCACCGGCCTGGCTTAGCGGGCTGAGTATTTCCATGCTTAATCCAAAAATCTTTGTCTTTTTTACTGCACTGTTTTCGCAGTTTATTCCAAAAGAAGCAGGATTTATTACTCTATTGGGCCTGGCTATGGTTGCAGGATTAGTTGATGGAATCTGGTATAGTTTTGTTTCTTTGATCGTAGGTCATATAGGACTTGAAAAGAGACTGAGACGCCACAGCATGATACTTAACAGAGTCTCTGCTGGTTTTTATCTGATCATCGCCGGCACCTCCCTGGGTCAGGTCATGGGCTTAATGGCAAGACAATAGTTTTCTGATAAAAGTAATTTTTCAAAGGTCTCGGAGCAAAAACATAAAAACTGTGTGAAACGCCGAACCTGCGTATTACCTCATATAGGAGGAATCAGGATGAAACAGCTGGCAGTTTTAATATTTATCTTGTTTATTACGATCTTGTTTTCAGGGTGTGGTATCCCGGATCTTCCTGGCCCTGTCGGAATCCCAGGGCTTTAAAAAAGAAATAGGGTCAAGCCTGCTTTTAACTCTTGCAAGTAGTCTTCCAGGACATCAGATTATAAGTTTCTTATGTCCTCATAGATTCTGTCCCAACCAGTAAAAGTTTGTTTTGCTGAATATATTCTTTACGTTTTTTCTGATTTCTGACATAACTTTTATTTTTGTATGGGCATACCCCTTTTTTATCAGGGTGGATTTATTTTTTTAGGAGGAAATAGATGTCTTCTCGACACAATTTATTGCTTGAGATAGGTACAGAGGAAATCCCGGCTGGTTATATTGAACCGGCTTTAAATAGCCTTTCATCGCTGATTTTACAAAGAATGGATGATACGCGTATTGATCATGGTGAAGCCAGAATTTTTGGAACACCGAGAAGGCTTGCAGTGGAGGTGGCGGCTGTTGCCGGTAAACAGAATCCTTTGACAACCGAGGTTACAGGCCCTCCTGAAAGAATAGCTTTTGATAAAGATAACAGGCCGACTCTGGCTGCAGAAAAATTTGCCGACAAGATTGGAATTCCTGTTACCGGTTTAAAAGTAAAAGATACCCCAAAAGGCCGGTATTTATATGCAAAAAAAACAGAAAGAGGCCTTGCTACAAGGACGATTCTTAAAGATTTTTTACCTGATGTTATATTATCAATTCCGTTTCCAAAAACAATGAAATGGGCGGATTTAACCATTGAGTTTGCAAGGCCCATACATTCGATTCTGGCTATGCTTGGAGATAAAACCGTTTCTTTTTCACTGGGAAATATTAAAGCAGGCAGATATACTTTTGGACACAGTTTTGTAAAACCTGGCAGAATAAAGCTTTCCTCTGCAGATGACTATATTGAAACCTTGCGCCTGGCAGATGTATTAGTTGACCTGGAAGATAGAAAAAAACATGTAGAAAATCAGATAAAAAATGCTGCGAACAGTTTAGGAGGTTGTGTTTTAACTGATGAGGAACTTGTTGATATTGTAACCAACCTTGTTGAATATCCGGCTGTTGCGGCAGGAGGTTTCGACAGGGAATTCCTTGAGCTCCCCCGTGAGATATTGATCACAGCCATGCGGGAACACCAGAAATATTTTGCTGTAATTGATAAAGAAAATAATTTAATGCCGAATTTTATTGCAGTGAACAATACACCTGCAAGGGATATGTCTCTGGTCGCAAGGGGTCATGAAAGGGTGCTCAGAGCCAGGCTTAAAGATGCTCAATTTTTTTACAGGAGCGATCTGAAAAAACCGTTTGAGGACATGGTGGAAAAGTTAAAGGGTGTTCTTTTTCAGGCAAAGCTTGGAAGTGTTTATGATAAAGTACTAAGGGTGCAAAAGCTTGTTGAATATTTATCAGGGGTTGTTAATTTTGACTCAAATCTTAAAGAAAAGGCATTAAGAGCTGCTTATCTTTGCAAGGCTGATCTTGTAAGCCAGGTTGTTATTGAGTTTCCAAAACTTCAGGGAGTTATAGGAAGAGTTTATGCTGCTGTTTGTGGGGAATCCGATTTGGTGGCATCGGCTATAGAGGAGTATTATCGGCCTGTATGTTCCGGGGGCCGGCTGCCTGGAACAGAAATCGGCGCAGTTCTTGGCATTGCGGATAAAATCGATTCTATTTGCGGCTGTTTTATCACAGGTCTGATTCCCACAGGGACCTCAGACCCATACGCTCTTAGAAGGCAGGGAATAGGGATTGTCCAGATAATGCTTGATAAGGGATTCTCTTTCAGCTTGAGTTCGCTGATTTCAAAGGGTCTTGAGGCTTTTGCAGATAAAGACGATACTGAAATAAAAGAAAAAGAGGTTGTGATATATAATTTTCTGAAAAACAGAATTGCCAACCTTCTTTCTGAAGAAAGCTTTTCAAAAGATGTAACAGCAGCAGTAATTGCCGTTTCAATAGAAAATATCCCGGATGTATGGAACAGGGCCAGGGCTCTGGAAAATTTGAAAAAACAGCCTGGCTTTGAACAGCTTGCTACTGTTTTTAAGCGGGTTGTTAATATAACAAAAAAAGCAGGACATTTTCAGGCAGAAGAAGTGGATGAGAATCTGTTTCAGGATGAATGTGAGCCATCTCTATTTGCATCTTACAACGAAGTTAAAAACAAGGTGTCAGACAGTCTTGATAAAGGTTCTTTTGATCAGGCGCTGCTCTATATAGCGTCATTGAGCGACTCTGTTGACGTTTTTTTTGAAGGTGTTATGGTAATGGCAGAAGATGTGAAAATACGAAACAACAGGCTTTCGCTGCTTAAACATATAGCTGATTTGTTCGGATTATTTGCCGATTTTTCAAAAATTTCAACCAGTGCTGTTTCTATTTAATTTTTTGAAAAAAACCAGACAAGATAACAGGATAAACAAGCTTTTGTTTGAAGCGCCCCTATGCCCGTGGCAGGGAATCTTCGACTTTAAGGATTTTAATGTTTTATATCCTGAAAATCCTGTCAATCCTGTCAAAAAAGTCTTTTAGGAAAATTTAAAATATTACAAAAACAATAAGGTTTATAACCATGAGATTGCTATCATCATCAGTATCTATTACAAGCTACAGTGTAAAAGGGAAGATTAAAGAACCCCTTATCAAGACAATCACAGAGGGTCTTAAAAGGTATTCCATTAAAGACATAGATAATGCTCCAATGAACAAAACAGCGGGATGGACTTGTTTTGACAACCCGTATCTGCCTGATTTTGAGACTTCTTCCTGTATTATAGGTTCTTATTTTGTTTTTTCACTGCGGATTGACAAAAAAAATGTTCCTTCAAAAATTATTAAAAAATATTATACCCTTGAAGTTGCCAAGAAGCTGGCTGAAAGCGGCAGGGAAAACCTGTCACGGAATGAAAAAACAGACATAAAGGAAATCGTGTCCAATGCTCTCAGCCTTCGTATTCCGGCAACACCGAATATTTACGATATTATATGGAATTATGAGGAGTCTTCCTTGTGGTTTTTTTCCAATCAAAAGGCTGCCAACGAAGACCTTGAGACACTTTTTTCGAAATCTTTTGGATTAACGATTATCAGACTTTTTCCTTATACAATGGCAGATTTTACATCCGGTCTTTCCGATAAAGATCGCGATCTTTTGTTAACTGTTTCCCCAACAAAATTCATGGATTAAATTATGATAGATGTTTCAGTTGCATACAACAGGTATAAATTTCTTGGGCATGAGTTTTTAACCTGGCTCTGGTTTATTATGGATTCAGACCAGGCCAGCATAATTAAAACGGAAAACGATATGGTTTCACTTAACATGGATAATCGTATTGTTATTGAAAACAGCCTCAACAACAGGGTCGAAAACATCAGAATAAAAGGTGATGACGCCAGCCTTGAGGAGGCAAAGCTTTCTCTTCAAAAGGGCGGAGTAGTCACTGAACTGAATTTTTCCTTAAAGGTCGGCGATCATGAATGGAAATTTAATATTAAAGGCGAGAGTCTTAATATATCGTCATTAAAGCCACCTGAAACCGGACAAATTACAAAAAAAGAAGATGTTGAGGGAGCTGTTCTTGAAAAGATATACCTTTATGAAAAAGTGGTTTCACTGGTACAAAAGCTTTATACACGCTTTATACGCATGAGAATTTCAAGCGAATGGGACAAGGAAACCGTGCCCAGTATCAAAAAATGGATCAAATCCTGAAAGATAGTGCCTAAAGTGAGCTAAAGTATATTAAAGTGCCTAAAGTTAAGGGATGCGCCTTCGGCGCTGCCATAACTTTAGGCATTTTAGGCACTTATACTTGATGGCGTCGTAAAAAGTCCCATCTACTACGTTGCAGTGATTTTTCAGATTCTCAACATACTATATGTATGCCTTCGATCCTGAAAAATCACTACGCCTTGTATATGAAACTTTTTACTTAGCCATCTAT
>CAYYMU010000161.1:0-5247 GCA_964472445.1 uncultured Desulfobacteraceae bacterium | reverse complement strand
CATCGCATCCCCGTAACTGTAAAACCTGTATCTTTCCTTTATAGCCTCGTTATATGCAGACAGAATATTTTTGCGGCCTGCAAAAGCAGATACAAGCATGAGAAGGGTTGATTTCGGCAAATGGAAATTTGTAATCATGGCATCAGTTGTTTTAAACTTGTATCCAGGGTAAATAAACAAATCGCAATTGCCGCTTCCTGAAGAAATATTTCCTTTAATATCAGATGCATATTCAAGCGTTCGCACGCAGGTTGTTCCCACGGCAACAATTCGGCCATTATTTGACCTTGCCTTGTTTATTACTGCTGCATTATTTTCTGAAATACTGTAGCGCTCTGAGTGTATTTTATGATCTCTTATATCAGACACCCTTACAGGCAGGAAAGTACCGTACCCCACATGCAAAGTAATTTCAACTATCTTTACTCCAATGGATCTTATCTTTTCGAGGAGTTTTTCTGAAAAATGAAGCCCTGCAGTAGGCGCTGCAACAGCACCCTTTTGTCTGGCATATACTGTCTGGTAGGATTTGCCGTCATTGCATGGCGCAGCACTACCGTTTCTTTTAATATAAGGTGGAAGCGGCATCTTTCCTATTCTGTAAAGAAGGCTTTCAAAATCACCATTATAAAAAAATTTCACTGTATGGATTCCATCTCTGGAATTTATTACCTCAGCCTCTAATCCCTGTTCAAAAACAAATGACGTTCCAGGCTTTGGACGCTTTGAAATTTTTAAAAGACACTCAAATGTAAATTCCCTGTTTTTGCTCTCATACGGCCCTGCATAATCAAGAATAAGCGCTTCAACCTTTCCGCCTGTGTGCTTGCGTCCAAAAAGACGTCCGGGAATAACTTCAGTGTTATTTATAACCAGGACATCGGATGGCAAAAGAAAGTCGCAGAGTTCATAAAAGAAAGAATGAGACATTTCTCCCGTACCGCGGCTTAAAGACAACAGCCTTGACCGGTCTCTTTTATCCGCAGGTTTTTGCGCAATAAGTTCATCAGGAAGATCATAGTTATAGTCGGTAAGTGAGTACATAATAATTAACCTCTAAAAAGTGTCAGGGATCAGGGATCAGGGATCAGGGATCAGACCCTTTTTTCAATAGACCTTCGCAAACCATTTAACATCCTGCCAATTTCTTCTGCCTTATTTAGTATTTTGTCTGTTTGATCTTCATTCATATAGTTTAAGCGTCCCGCTATCTGAACATGGGTTTCTACCTCTGCAAGAGAACCATAGGCAATTGACAAATGTTGAAGAAATTCCTTGCTGTGCTGACGCTGACGGCCCTCGGCAATATTTGCCGGTACAGATACCGCCGCACGTTGCAATTGACTGGTAAGTCCATAGATTTCATTTTTTGGAAATTTTTTCGTCATTTGATAGCACATTACAACTAAATCCATCGCTTTTTGCCAAACCTCTAAATCTCGATAGCTTTTTATCATCCCTGACCCCCGATCCCCGATCCCTGATCCCCGATCCCCGATCCCTGAAACCTGTTTTTTTACCCTTTTCCTAAATATATAATACTCAGTCCTGTTATCATCAGCACAAAGCCGAATCTTCGCAGAGAGCTGTCTGACATTTCAAGGACTTTCTGAACCCATATTTTCATCTTTTCAGGAAATGCAAAATAGGGCAGTCCCTCAATAATCATAACCATTCCAAGAACGCACAGAAAAAATTTCATTTAATTCCTCGTTATTTATCACGAAAACACGAAAGTACGAAAACACGAAATAAGACAGAAAAAATCGGCAAAAACTATTTGTATTTGCAAATAACTAAATTAATAAAACTTATGCACACTGTTTTGTCAAAACAAAATGGCTTGACTATGCATTGCAATAATATATAAATTATTCAGAGTTCAAATTTCAGGGGTCAAGGCTCAGGGTTCAGGGTTCAGAGATTAAAAAAATTAAGCCTTTTCGACAAGTTAGGGAGGGGGATATATATGCCGCAAATAATTCTTAAAGAGACAATAACCAAGAAAATAGAGATACCTATGGATACACTTTTTGAGCTTGTTGACAACCTGACGGCTGAAGAACGAAAAAAGCTGTTAGTAAGGCTCAAATCAAAACCGGTTAAATTAAGGCCCTTTAAAAAAGTTAAAACTGATTCCATTTTAACGGACTTTGCGGCAACAAACTTGTATGAGGATGAATTCCTGAAGGATTTAGAAGAAGGGCTGAAAAAATCATCGCTGTTACAAAACATTACTACAAATAAACCCTTTTAAACTTTTTCTATTTCGTGTTTTCGTACTTTCGTGTTTTAGTGATATTTTTTCCCTTTGTGGGCTTTGTGACCTCTGTAATTAAAAATTATTATAATTATGAAATTTGAAACGGTTATAGGGCTTGAAGTTCATGCCCAGTTAAAGACAAAAACAAAGATTTTCTGCGGATGCTCAACAGCCTTCGGGGCTCCGCCAAACACCCATACCTGCCCGGTTTGTCTTGGCATGCCCGGAGTGCTTCCCGTGCTCAACAAGAAGGTTGTTGAATACAGCCTGAGAATGGCTCTGGCAACAAACTGCGAAATAAACAATAAAAGCAGATTTGCGCGCAAGAACTATTTTTATCCTGATCTTCCAAAAGGATACCAGATATCTCAGTATGAACTTCCAATTGCAGAGCATGGATTTTTAAAAATAGAAACAAACGGGATTGAAAGAAAAATCGGCATCACAAGAATTCACATGGAAGAAGATGCGGGCAAACTGACCCATGATCCTGCAAGGCCATACAGCATGGTGGATTTTAACAGGACCGGTGTTCCGCTTATCGAAATAGTAAGCGAGCCGGATATCAGATCGCCCCTGGAAGCAGGCGCATATCTCAGACAGCTCAGATCGATTGTGCGTTATCTGGACATCTGTGACGGCAACATGGAAGAAGGAAGCTTCAGGTGTGATGCAAACATATCGATCATGCCTGTCGGGTCTGATACTTTAGGCACCCGCGCAGAACTTAAAAACTTAAACTCTTTTAAACATGTTGAAAAAGCTCTGCAGTATGAAATAACAAGGCAAAAAGAAATTTTATCTGATGGCGGGAAGGTAATACAGGAAACAAGGCTGTGGAACACTGACAAAAACAAAACCACTTCAATGCGGTCCAAGGAAGAAGCGCATGATTACAGATACTTTCCAGACCCTGACCTTTTGCCTCTTGTAATCGACGATACATGGATTAATAATGTAAAAAACAGCCTGCCCGAACTTCCGGATGCAAAAATCAAGCGCTTTATAGATGAATTTTCCCTTTCTTCAGAAAACGCTGATGCATTAGCATCCAGCAGGGATATTGCAGAATATTTTGAAGAATGCGTAAAAGAATTCCCCAATCCAAAACAGGTATGCAACTGGATAATGGTGGAACTTTTAGGATTCTTGAATTCCAGGGGAGAAAGCATAAGCAAATCTCCTGTTTCAGCAAAAAATCTTGCCGGCCTCCTTAAACTGATAGACAAAGGCGTTATAAGCGGGAAAATTGCAAAAACCATATTTGAAGACATGTCTGAAACTGGCAAATCTCCGGAACAGATCGTCAGGGAAAAACAGCTTGTCCAGGTTACTGATGTTTCAGCAATAGAAAATGTTGTGTCAAAGGTGCTGGCCGCATGCCCAAAAGAGGTAGATGGCTATAAAAACGGCAAAACAAAACTTTTAGGCTTTTTCATAGGAAAGATAATGAAAGAAACAAAAGGAAAGGCAAATCCAAAAATAGTGAATGAAATCTTGAAAAAAAAGTTAAACAAAAATAAAAACTAATCACGAAAGCACGAAAGTTCGAAAACACGAAAAATGTTAGTTGAAAAAAAAGAAAAACATCGATTTGAAAAATTAAGCAATAAAATTATTGGTGCTGCTATTGAAGTCCATAGAGTGCTTGGGCCGGGTTTTCTGGAATATATATATGAACAAGCATTAAAAATTGAGTTTTCTGAACGTAATCTGCACTGTGAAAGCCAAAAAGAGATTAGAATAAATTATAATGGTGTTGAAATCGGTCAACACCGGCTTGATTTAGTTGTAGAAAATGTAATTATTGTAGAACTAAAAGCGGTGAAAGGGTTTGCAGATATTCATTTTGCCCAGCTTCGATCTTATCTAAAGGCTACCGGCCTAAAAGTTGGCCTGTTGCTAAACTTTGGCAAGCCCACCTTAGAAATAAAACGGGTAGTTAATTGATTTCGTGTTTTCGTACCTTCGTGCTTTCGTGATGAATATTATTTTTTTATGCTTTCGTGATTACAAAAAATATGAAGGAGGAATTTTTGAAAATTTTATTTAACAAACTCATCAGGCTGGCTTTCTTTAGCCTTGCCATGATAATAATTACCGGTTCCTTTGCTTCTGCATCCGCAAAGCAAAGCAGGATCGCCATAGTTCCTTTTACAATGAACGCTGAAAAAGACCTGACTTTTCTGCAGGAAGGCATACTTTCAATGCTGTCATCGCGTCTTTCGTGGGAAGACAAAGTTTCAGTTATTGCGAGGCACGAAACAGGGGCTGTGGTTAAAAATATTGCCACTCCCTTGACAGAGGCAAAGGCACGGGAAATCGGCAATATTCTGAATGCAGATTATGTGCTTTTTGGCAGTATTACAATTTTTGGAAACAGCGTAAGCATGGATGGAACAATAGTGGATATTTCCAATGCCGGGCCGCCTCTTTCCTTTTACAACCAGAGCAAAGGCATGGAAGAGGTGATACCCCGCCTTAATCTGTTTGCCGAAGAAATCAATGAAAAGGTGTTTAACAGAAAAACCGCAGTCAGGCAGCTTCAGCAGCAAAGAGTTCCCACGCAAAGGCCGTCCCAGTATATGCATCCCGAGCGTCTGCTTTCAGGAGAATTTGTTGAATCTGAAGAGGATGCTGAAGGAGGCAAAACCCCATTTGTCATGAGCAGAAGCGGCGAGGCTGGCCCGGGATTCTGGAAAAGCAGAAACTTCCGCATGCAGATAAAAGGCATGGCCCTTGGAGATGTGGATGGAGACGACAAAACAGAAACAGTTCTTATTTCCGCCAACACCCTTCATATCTACAGGTCTGAAAACGGGCAGTTTGTAAAAATAAAGGAAATTAAAGGCGAAAAATACTATAAATATTTTGCAGTTGATGTTGCGGATATAAACAAAAACGGAATGGCTGAAATATTTGTAACATGCCTTGATAAAGGCAGCAAATCCCTTAAATCCTTTGTAATGGAATTTAACGGCAGC
>CAYYMU010000160.1:0-5296 GCA_964472445.1 uncultured Desulfobacteraceae bacterium | reverse complement strand
TATGGATATTGAATTTAATAAAGTTCTTATAACAGGGGCAGCTGGTTTTATAGGCTCTCACCTGGCCAAACGCCTTTTAGATAGAAAATGTCATGTTACAGGCATTGACAACTTAAACGATTATTATGATGTCGAGCTCAAGAAGGAGCGCCTCAAAAAACTCACATGCCTTGAAAATTTTAAATTTAATAAAATTGATATCTCAGACAAAGAAAAGCTTAAAGAAATATTCAGCACCACTTCATTTGATGTTGTTATAAATCTGGCAGCTCAGGCAGGCGTTAGATATTCATTAATAAATCCCCATTCCTATGTTGATTCAAATATTGTAGGTTTTGTAAATATCCTTGAAGGCTGCAGGCACTTTAATGTCAAGCATCTGGTTTTTGCATCATCCAGTTCTGTATATGGCGCAAACACAAACATGCCATTTTCTGTTCATGACAATGTTGATCATCCTGTTTCTCTTTATGCTGCTTCTAAAAAGTCCAACGAACTAATGGCCCATGCATACAGCCATTTGTTCCAGCTTCCATGCACAGGTCTCAGGTTTTTTACAGTATACGGTCCATGGGGAAGGCCGGACATGGCGCTTTTTCTCTTTACAAAAGCAATACTTGCGGGAAAACCAATCAAGGTATTTAATCACGGGAAGATGAAAAGGGATTTTACGTATATTGATGATATAGTAGAAGGGGTGGTAAGGGTAATGGGCAGACTTCCTCAGCCAAACCCCAAATGGAGCGGGGATGCTCCTGATCCCGGGTCATCGTACACCCCGTATAAAATCTATAATATAGGCAACAATAATACTGTTGACCTGATGGACTTTATAAGAGCAATTGAAAATGCCCTTGGCAAAAAAGCAGAAAAGGAATTTTTAGACCTTCAGCCCGGCGATGTTCCCGCAACCTATGCGAATATTGATGATTTAATAAAAGATATTGGTTTTAAACCGGAAACCAATATAGAAACAGGCATTAAAAAGTTTATTTCATGGTATAAGGATTACTACGGTCATAAGTAAAGTCTGTAGCCTGGGAAAGATGGATAAAAATAACATTACAAATCAGATAGCAGGCATACAATCACGGCTTTACGGGCTGCTTGAAAAGACCCCTGGTAAAGCAATTGCCGAGGCACGCAAACTGAGTCCAACAGAACTTCTGGATAAAACTGTAATTGACGGATTGAAAGCCTGTGTTCTGGTTGATGCTGGAAAGGCGAATAATGATACAGAATCTATAAAAGAAGGGATTCAAATATTTCGAGGCATACTTCAAGAATATCCGGAACAATCTGATGTCAGGTATAATCTGGCTAACGGCCTTTTTGGCCTTTCAGAAATTCAGGAAAGCTCTGATGACAACTGGCATCTTTCCACATGGGAAATGCGAAGAGAAGCCCGCTGGCTTTATGAATTAACAGCCAAAAATTCAAAAGATTCTAAACTGGTAACACAGGCCCTGACAAATATTGGGAATCTGCTCTGGCGGTCCTACCGCTGGGTTGAGGCTTATGATTCTTATACAAAGGCCCTGGAATATGATTCGTCAAACGGTATTGCTGCTGCTCGGGCCGCACAATTGCTTCTTTACTATGCTGACATAGGCATTGGAGATCCTGAAATTCTTCGAAGTATTGCCGCACGTCATATACTGATATTTAAGGATTCGCCTGAAAGTATTATAAAATATGGCGGCAGGCAGGCTCTTGAATCGTTTTCCGAGCTTTTTGAATTAAAACCCTCTAAAATCAAAAACCAGGACATAAAGGCTTTAAACCCTTATGAAAGATTTGTAGCAAAAAACGGGCTGGCGCTTTCAGCTACTATTGAAGGGTTTGACAAATCAGTTTCGCAATGGGATTCGCTTATAATCGGCACTATCAGTGAACCGGATGTTAAGAGGCCTGGTGTTCCGCCTGTTTTTGGAATGTTTAACACAATGAAGGCTGATTATCTGCTGGCTCGCTGGCTCGCTTATTATGCTTTTGAATCTAAACTTCCTGAAACCGGTTTTTACTCTGATACACTTGACAATGCACACTATGGTATGGATTCATCATTGATAACTGTAGCGCAAAAATCCTGTTTTGATATTCTGGACAAGATAACGGTTGCCACAGGCGAATATCTCGGCATTAAAGGCCCGGTTAAGGCAACAAACGTTACCAATCAGTGGCGAATAAGAAAAAGAAACACACGGCAAATGGAATGGCAGCCTGAAATAGCTGATGAAATCAAAAACGGCAATCCATCTGTGATTGCGCTGGCCGAGTTGTCAGATGATTTTGGTAAAAAAGGCTATCTGAAAATCAAAAAATCTCTCAGAAATGCGGCTACTCATCGTTTTATAGTACTGCATAAATCAGAAATAGGAAACGGCCGCAAGAATAAATACATTGTTCATTATACTATGGATGCAATATATGATGAACTTATTTCTACTTTAAAAACAGTTCGTTCTGCACTTTTTTATTTTGTTGAATTGATAGCGATACATGAAATGCTGTTAAAGAAAAAAGGCAGCGCAGCTTTGCCTGTGGACGTTCCAATGTACAGTGCTCAAAACCCGACCTGAGTTTGCCGCTTATTTTTTTTGGTATCCCTTCTTTTGCGCGAGCATGTCCAGATGCAATGTAGCTATATCTTCCAGATCCAGGTCAACCGCATTTTCTATTGTTCTTTCATCTACAGTTTTCAGATACCTCTTACACTTGTCACATAAATACACCTGATAACCATCTTCTCCGTCTGCTTTAATATAGCTTAGTTTCTCATGATCCTTGTTGTCGCAAAAGGGACAATAAATGCGTTCAATCGACCATTCATGGCCGCAGAACGAACATTTGACATATTTTTTACCATTTTTTCTTAAACTGGCCATGTGGGGATAATGCCCACAAACAGGACAATAGCCTTTTGTCCAGTTAGCATTTTTCAATTTACCTTTGGTTTTTTCAGCAGTTTCTTTCAGAGAAGGTTTAAGGCTGTAAAAAACCAGAAATTGTAGTAACTTAAGGTCAAGATATAGATTTTCTACATCTCCTATTTCGTCTTCTTTTAAAAACTCCGCAAAAGCTTTTTGTAGCTCTTCCGGATTTTCCTGAAAACAGGATTCTATCTTTTCGACCTTTACCTTTATCTCTTCACTGTTTTTAATTAATTCACGGCAAAGGGTAAAAAAAAGTGCCTGAGCATGTTTTTTATCTATTTGAAATGCTTCTTTTTCTACAAGGTGAAACCCGTCTTTGAGTTTCATTTTTAAAATTTCTTCTTCAATTGCAACAGGTTCGACTTCAGGCCTTTGAGAAAATTTCATACAGGTTGATATTACAGTCACGTAAAAATCAAAAAAATATCCATAATCAGGATACTTCTTTTTCAAGATTTTGAACCTTTCCAGAAAGGCATTGAGCTTGTCATCTTGCATTTTTCCTCCATTGTTGCAGTTACAATAATTAAAGGCCCTGCACTGAGATGCAGAGTATAAATAAGCATTCCCGATCTGAATAAGGCGCTGATTTTATCTAAACCTATCAGATCGGGAATAATAAGAAAACTTTTTTTGTTGTTTAGACAAACATGTTCTTTAAAGGCATTAATTTTGCTTTTACAGTAATGAGATATATGATGCACTCGTAAAAAGTCATTTGTAAGAAACATTGAGCAGTTTTGGGAAAAGATTCGGATTGAGTCTGGCGTTAAAAATTGTAAGCTGTTTGAGGGCGTTAGCCCGAGTTCTTGCAATTTAGCCAGGATTAATCTGAATCCCAAAAATGCTCACAGATCGAACAAATTCGACTTTTTACGAAACCGTCATATGTAACACTCACATCATTTTCATCTACCAGTTGAGCTTTTGGATATTTCTTATTTTACAGTTTTTGCAAAAGAGGGGAAGCACCCATATATATGCCGAACAGGATCATAAAAATTCCGCAGAATACAAGAATCCCATAGTATATTTTCTTGTTTAAATACCGCAGGCCAAAAAAGGACAAAATTGAAACAAACAGATACCAGACCAGATCTCCGGCTTCATGCCCTATAAAAAATGCCGCCAGCTTTGGCCACTGCCTGAAAGAAATATCAAACTGAATCATAAAGGCAAATCCTATGGTTGCCCACCATACCCACCAGTAGGGATTGGACATGGAAACTACTATTCCGCCGATTATGGGATTATCAACGCCTTTGTTTGTTTTTGGAGAAGAATGAGTTTGTTTTTGCGGTTTATGATCCGGATTGTTAAATGAGTTTAAAAAATGTGTAGGGATTTTGCCTTTATATACATTTCGAATTATGGATAAGCCGAAATAGATAAGCAAAGCTCCGCCTGCAATCCCGATAGTCCTCACAACGATAATGTTTTGCAAGACAAAGGAAAAGCCAAAAAGAAGGAATATAATAATCACCATTTCAAGCATGGCATGACCCATTATAATCCATAATCCCATAAGGTAGCCGCGTTTGCCGGATTGTATTGATTTGATTATAGTATAAGTAAGCAATGGGCCGGGGGCCATTGCGCCGGTTAATGCTACCAGAAAAGAAAAGGAAAAAATAATCCAGAACGAAGAAATAAAATTTGTTATTTCATTTAGCATAGTATAGAAAATCAGAATAAATTTGAGTAATCAGTGAGACCTTTGAAAAACACTCAAGGAGACAATTATATGAACAAGACAGACTATTCAACAGCCAATATACCAGAAGACCTAAGAAAATGCATTGCATTTCACGGCCATCTTTGCCCTGGTCTTGTTTACGGCTATCTGATTGCTCAACAGGCTATAAGTATTCTTAATCTTAAACATTCACAGGATGAAGAGGTTGTAGCTATATGTGAAAGTGATTCATGTGCTGTTGATGCATTGCAGTTCCTCCTTGGGACAACCGCAGGCAAGGGCAATCTTTTTATTAAGGATTTTGGTAAAAACGCCTATACAGTCATAAACAGGTCAAAGAAATTGTCATATAGATTTTCCCGCAGAGAATATTATGATTACAAAGGAAAAAATAAAGAAGAATTTGATTTGTTAAGTAAAGCTGTTTCTTCAGGTTCGGCTACCCAGAAACAGATGATACGTCATAAGCTTTTAAAGGCAAATGATCTTCTTTCAAGACCATTTGACGAAGTTTTTTTAACAACCAGAGTGGAATTTTCAATGCCGCCTTATGCTTCGCTGGCACCCTCAGAAGTCTGTAGCAAATGTGGAGAAATGACCATGGCAACTAAAATGGTTACCACAGAAAACGGGGAATACGTATGCATACCCTGTTCAAAACAGT
>CAYYMU010000159.1:3656-5341 GCA_964472445.1 uncultured Desulfobacteraceae bacterium | reverse complement strand
TTTACACAAAAATAACAATGACTCATTATATCAAGATATTATATGTATTAATTGCTTTTATCGCACTGCCGGCTATTAATCCCGCAGTATCAGCATTACAGCATAAGGAAACTGATTTAAAAGCAGCTTCAGACAATAAGCCATACCCTGAAATACCTGATGTGCTTATTTCATTTGATAACCACAATGGCACAAAACATGCCGTTGTGGTCGAAAAAAGCACCCAGCAGTTAATTGTTTATTCCCACAAGAATCACTTTAAAGAACTATATAGATTCCAATGCTCAACTGGCGAAATTCCCGGTAAAAAATTTTGTTCAGGTGATAAAAAAACGCCTGAAGGAGTCTACTTTTTTACCAATGAATACAAAAAAAAAGATCTTTCTCCAACATATGGAACAAGGGCATTCCCAATAGATTATCCTAATTTCTTTGACCGCATCGAAGGCCGCAGCGGTTATTCAATATGGCTTCATGGAACCAATCGGAAAATGAAACCAAGAGATTCAAATGGATGTGTTGCACTTAAAAATAATGATATTGATGAGGTTGCAAAATATATTGCATTAAACAAAACGCCTATTATCATAGTGGATAAACTCTCGTATATTTCGAGTGACAATAATGACAGAATAAAAGAATCCATATTAAATCTGCTTGAAATATGGACCAAAGCACTTGAAAGCGGAACTTATCATGAATATCTGGAATTATATGCATCTGAATATCTTCCTGATATTTCCTGGTGGAAAGAATGGGATAAGGTTAAAAAAGCTTATTCTGCATCTGACCTGAATCTGTGTGTTGCGATAAAAGGTGAATCAATCCTGAAAAATGACAAGGTTTATGTTATTTTCTTTGATCAGGTTTTGGAATCATCCAACAAAAAAATATCTGCAGGAAGTAAAAAATTTTATCTCACGAAAAAAAACGGTGTTTTTAAAATAATCGGCGAAGAATATCAGCATTCTTCAGCGAAAAATCAAAAGATCAATCCTCTTGTTTCAGCAGGTATTAATCTTAAAAAATCTGTTGAATACAAGCATAAAATCGCAGAGCTTGTTGATGGGTGGCTGAAAGCATGGTCTGAAAAGGATATTAAGCGATATGGAAGCTATTATTCAAGCGGGTTCCGCTCCCAGGGAATGAATCTCAGGACATGGCTTAAGTATAAAAACCGACTGAATAGTAAATATGCTTTTATCAATGTCTCAAAAGACAACCTGACTGTTGAAAAAATAAAAAATGAAATTGTAGTTTCATTTACTCAGACTTACATGTCAAGCGCATTCAAGGCAAAAGGAATAAAAAAACTTATATTAATACAGGAAAATGGGATGTGGAAAATCTTTCGAGAAACCTGGGAAAAACTGTAAAAACATACACTCCGCCAAAACAGCCGAAAAATACTTGCTCCTGGAATATTCTGCTTTTAGGCGATCACGGGCAAATAATATCGCTTGGAAAACTAAAATGGCTGACAATTCTACTTGTGGTTGTGTTTGTTATTACTATAACTTCCCTTGCATACTTATTCATTGTTTTCAAAATCACAAAACAACGGAATAAAATTCTTAATGAATCACTAAGGATTTCACACCAGAAAATTGCGTCTTTAAGTGATGAAAAAGATCTGTTGATGGTTCGTCTTGTTATGGCTGAATCTAAAATCAAAAAGCCTGTCG
>CAYYMU010000159.1:0-3556 GCA_964472445.1 uncultured Desulfobacteraceae bacterium | reverse complement strand
CAACTGCAGGAAGAAAAAGATTTTATTGGAAACGCCGATGTTAAAAATTTTACTATTATATTTGAACCAGATGGTTCTGTGTTCGAAATTCAATTCAAAATAATAAATGTAGCAAAAAACAACGAGCGTGTTTCAGGCCATGCATTTGTAATACTAAAACATAATAAAATGGATGAAAGCACATGGTTTACGTTCCCAAATGTGCCTATAGTTTCCGGGCAACCCTCAGTGTTTGAAAAAGGCCAGTATTTTTCAATATCATATTTTAAAATGATGAATTTAAAAGCAAAAAAAGAAATCGATCCAAAACAACTGAAAAGCGCCACTGTATTTGCGTTTACCACAAAAGGCGAATTGCTGCTAAAAAAGAGTTTCACAATAGAAAACACGGGAACTGTTCCTGGCTAAACATAATGAAGAAAACATAAACATAATTTCAGGATATATCAAAACATTGCTTAAAAAAACCCGCCAAATCAAATTCGCCCTGGATTGCAGAATTATAATTATTGCAATTTTAGCCGGACTTATTTTTGTTTTGCCTGATGTCGCCATGGCAAACAAAAAAATTCATACAATATTTTTCGAGGGTACAGATCACGAACTGCATACGTACAAAATTTGCGGTAACAACTCCGGGAAAACACTTCTTCTAATAGGAGGAATCCAGGGAGATGAGCCAGGAGGCTTCCTTTCCGCAGACCATTACGCAGATATCAGCCTGTCCAAGGGAAATCTTATTGTGGTGCCAAGAGCTAATTTTAAGTCTATTGTTTTGTACCGCCGCCAGGTAAACGATGATATGAACCGAAAATTTGCAGACGACCACAAGAATAACTATGAAACAAAAATTGTTGAAATTTTGAAAAAACTGATTAGCGAAAGTGATTGCATGCTTAACCTGCACGATGGATCTGGTTTTTATTCTGACAAATGGGAAAGCCCTGAAAAAAATCCAACAAAATTCGGCCAATCTATTATTGCTGATTGCGAATCCTATTTAAATCCTTCAACTGGAAAGACTATTCATCTTGGCGCTATGGCAAGATCAGTAGTTACGGAACTCAATAAAAAGATAAATAATTCTGCTCACTACTTTCATTTCAACAATCACAGGACACAAGAAAAAACATCGTTGCACAAGGAACAGCGTAAATCCGCCACTTATTATAGTTTGTATGAATGTGGAATACCGGCATTCGGCATTGAGACCAGCAAATCACTGCCCCTGGAGCTGAAAGTGCAATACCACAATTTTGCAATTAATGCCTTTATGGAAAAACTGGAAATAGTCCCCGAGACACCCGGCCTGAACCTTGACACTCCTGTGCTCGATTATATTGTTATATCTGTAAATAATTCATTGCCGATAGTTGTTAAAAATCAGCAGACACTCAATATCAATTCCGGAGATACTGTCCTGATATCTCATGTGGAAACCAATTATGAAAGAGGTCTTTGTGCGGATATTATAGGTTATGGAACCATACGTGACATACGGAAAAAAATCAAAATAATCGGTCCTGCGAGAATTGTTGTAAGAAAAGATTTCTTCCCATGCGGAAGCGTTTATATAGCAACTAACAAAAGCAAAGAAAAAATGCCGCAAGGAGTATCAATATCAAAAAAACCACGTCTCACCGCTTATATAGATTCTTTTAAAACAAAAATTAATGGGAGAGAACATGTCTTTCCAAATAACAGTCGTGTTTCACTGATAAGAGGTGACACTTTTGAACTTGTTGATGTAGCAGGCGGGCCTGGTGACCCTGCGGATATGGTAGTAAATTTTAAAGGATATGTGGGCAATAAAAGTATTAATACCGGGGAAGATAGAGGTTATATAATTGACACTGCCGGGAATCTCTGGAAAAACTATTCTCTAAATAAAAAAGGGCTTAATTATCAAGTGATAGTAACATATAATGAAAAAAAAGTGGGCAGATTGATCATTGAATTAAAAAAACCTGCAAAGCTGGAGAAAAATCGTGCAGAATAAAATTAATAATATTTCTATCATTGATGAAGGACTGACAGTTGATGGTAAAGTGTCAGTTAAGGGGAAACTGGTGATAAAAGGGACTATAAAAGGATCCCTTGATGGAGAAACCGTTATTATCGCCAAAGAAGGAATTGTTTGCGCTGACACAAAGGTCGCCAGTTTAACAGTAGGTGGAAAATTTGAAGGAAATCTAACTGCATCCAGGGAATTGATTGTTCTCTCGACAGGAAGCTGCACTGGCAAGATCGAATGTAAAAATCTTATTGTTGAGTCAGGTGGAAAATTAAATTCCGAGGTAAATTATATCTTAGCAAAGGCACCGGCAAAATAAATCAGAGTCTTCCCTTTTCCCATTTGAATTTTGCATAAACAGGGTAATGATCTGAGGGATAATAACCATTAATTGCCTCATGTATTACTTTGCTTTCCTGAAGTGTGATTCCCCCTCTATAAAGTATCCAGTCAATATACCTGCCGTTAATATTTCCTGTAAATCCATGATGTGTGCCTGGATAGGGTTTACTGAAAATATTTTTGAAGTATAAATCATTATCTGTTTTTGATTTTTTGTTCTCTCCGGTGAATACCATGTAACATGGATAAGATGGAAGAGCATTAAAATCTCCCATGAGAATCACAGGCAAATCAGACGGCAGATATGACAGCCTTCTCATGATCATTTCAGCACTTTTTGTCTGAACATCAGAATCAAAATCAAAATGAGTATTTATATAGATAAGAATCCGGGATTTATTTTTGAACATTCCAATTGTGCATTGTCTTGGCCACAGGCTTTCTCTTAAACGGCTTGGTATCATTGGCGTTGGGCTCAAAAAAGTATGTTCATGGTAAATGCATTCCCAATTTTTTTTATAGAATATAATATTATCCTGCCAAAAAGACGGAGCAGGGCTTCGCTCTCCTATGAAATTGAATTCAGGCAGTATTTTTTTGAAAAAATCTAACTGAAAATCGTTTGTTTCCTGAAAGCCGATAAAATCACAGGTATGATTTTTGAAAAAACCCGGAAAGTGTTTTTTTCTGTAACACCAGCTGTTAAGGCCATCGTCGGCAAGACCAAAACGCACATTAAGCGTTAAAACAGAAAATGTATTATCCATAAAAAACCCCTTGATGCTACTAACCCGCTGTTTTTTTTAAACCATCTCGCCATATAATAGTCAAACAAAAATATAGCGTCGTAAAAAGCTCCGTTATGCCGATTTGAGGCACTGTGGCACTGTAAAAAAAATAACATATTAATCATAGCTAAAATTATGATTCAATGCCATTAATCTGGGTAATTTTATTATTGATAACCACGAAGAACACGAAGGGTTTTTTCTTTATCTTCGATTACTTCGTGTTCTTCGTGGTAAAAATATCGCAGCACACTCCATGTAACATTCTCAAGTTAATTTTGTTGAGTATCGTAATCTTTTATTAATAACAATATATCAACAGGTTCTTTGCTAACGATTTTTAATACATTCAGACAGTTTTCTAATTTTAATTTAATCACAACTGAAGACTGATCGTTTAAAGTTATTCTGG
>CAYYMU010000158.1:0-5383 GCA_964472445.1 uncultured Desulfobacteraceae bacterium | reverse complement strand
TTATTTATCTCATGATTGAATGGTTTGATGACAAGACCAAAACAATGCAAAAACGCGATGAAGGTTCAGACAAGGGCGCTACAATGCGCCTTGGAGCATATCCATGCAAAATCAGTCAGGATACCTTTGCTTTTAAAGCATATCGCGAGGAAAATATTTCAGAAAGGCATCGCCACAGGTTTGAATTCAACAATGCTTATAAAGACAAACTTGAGCAAAGCGGGCTAATCATAAGCGGCACATCTCCAAATGGAGAATTAGTTGAAATTGTAGAGATTAAAGAGCATCCGTGGTTTTTAGGCTGTCAGTTCCACCCTGAATTCAAATCGCGGCCATGGGATCCTCATCCTCTGTTCAAGGCTTTTATCAAGGCTTCTCTTAAGCAGTCACAGGGCTGATAGTTTCAGAGGACCAGGCTTTATAGCTATCCCCGAGCGATCCTGAAAGGTTTTACAGTTCCGACGAGAATAAATATACTCAATAGTATCAAAAAGAGAAAGAACAAATTAAAAGATGAACATCGAACACCCGTCCGCCTCGCAAGCGAAGCGTTGCGGGCAGGTCGAACGCTTAACGTCCAACATCGAATGATGAAATCGCTTCGCTCCGCCAGGTTATAAATTGTCAGAATACCTTATTCAAAATTCGATGTTCATAGCCTTTTAAGTTGACGGCTACGTCCTTGATATTGGATTGCAATCTGCCGAAATCGCGATGCTTTTAGACCCCTTCGAAGGGTCTTCATCAAACCACGTCCTATGGGCGTGGTAGGTGATTTTAATTTAATCACAACTGAAGACCGATGACCGAAATCCGAAAATCCAAACAATATCTTGCTTTGAAAAGTTTTGGACATTGAATACTGTAAGTTGAGATTTTAAAGACAAAACTCCAAAGCAAAGCCATCTATCACGGCTTATATTTTGAGAATTTCTTCCACTTCCTTTAAGGTCGTTATATGAAAATCAGCGGAAACAGATTTGTTGTTATATGCGATAAATGTTATTTTTGCTGCCTTTGATGCAATTTCATCGAGTTCTGAGTCGCCGATATAAATTGCATTATCCGGCTCCAGGTTAAAATGTTTAAGTATTTTAACAAGCTCTTCAGGGTGAGGCTTGGGATGCTTAACATCAAGGGCGCTTACAACAAGATCAAAACAATCTTTCAGGTTGTGTTCGATCAGCACTCGTTTCATTGTGTCTGTTCTGTTGGTAGCAACTGCCGTCTTGTATTCAGGCCTTAGTCTTGTAAGCAAAGGCTTAAGGTATGGTTCTATTTCCATATATTTTAAAAACGGCAGATAGCTCATGGTTTTACGATATATTTGCGCCGCCTCAAGCATGTTTTTATCATTGAACAGATATGCCATTCCCTTATCTGCAGTATGCATATGAGAATAGGCAAACTGTTCAGTAGTCATATCCGGCAGGTTAAAGTGATGCAGGACATTGTTATAGTAAGCTGTGTTTGCTTTTACTGTGTCAAACATCACTCCATCGCAATCAAAAATTACAACCTTGATATCTTTCATCGAAAAAATTTACCTTTCTTAAAAACCTACGGTTAATTGAATTTGCAAGAAGTCTTAATTCCGGGGAACGGTGTTTTTTGACTTTTTACATCATAAAAAATGGATCCACGTCCACAAACATTTTAACATCTCTGGTGTTCACTGTTTTTTTGATGCCAGACAATAGTTGATTAACAAATTCATGAAGAAGTTTTACGTTTTGTGCTTTTAAAATAATCTGCCATCTAAAATGTTTTGCTATTTTTGGAATAGAGGCGGCAATCGGTCCTAATATCTCAATAGAGTTTGAAAAAGCATTGCCTTGTTGCTGGAGTTGTTTACAGAAATAACCCACATTAATGGCCTGCCTCCTGGTTTTATCCTTGTCTTTTCCTGATATTTTCAGCTGGATTATCCTTGAAAAAGGCGGGTAATCCAGACTTTTTCTAAAAACGATCTCTTTATTATAAAATGCCTTAAAATCCTGATTTTTTGCAGCCACTATACTGAAATGATCTGGATTATAGGTCTGCAAAATTACTTTGCCTGGGACAATCCCCCTGCCTGCTCTTCCTGATACCTGGGCTAAAATCTGAAAGGTCCGTTCACCTGCTCTGAAATCAGGAAAGCTTAGTGAAAGATCAGCGCAGATTATTCCCACAAGCGTAATATTAGGGAAATCATGCCCCTTTGCAACCATTTGTGTGCCTATAAGAATATCTATTGTATTATCCTTGAGACCTTTCAACAGGTTTAAAATCGAATCTTTCCGCTTTATTGTATCCCGATCCATCCTGGCGACTCTTGCCTCAGGGAAAAACGTTTTTATTGTAGATTCTATCTTTTCTGTGCCCATTCCCAGAAGTTTAATTCTGGAAGACCCGCATTTAAGGCATTTTGCAGCAGATGCCAGCGAATAACCGCAGTAATGACATTTATACGCATTGTCTTTTTTATGAAATGTCAGCGAAATATCGCAATTCTTGCAGGTTAATGGCGCACCGCAGGCGCCGCATACTGGAAAGCTGGCAAACCCCCGACGGTTTAAAAACAAAATAGCCTGTTCTTTATTGCTCAAAGTTTTCTTTATTGCTCCGTAAAGCTCAGGTGTAATAAAATATCCGGCCCCTTTGACATCTCTGGTTTTACGAAGATCAATCACTTTAATCTCAGGAAGGCTGCGTTTTTCAACGCGTTTTGTCAGAGTTAATTCTTTGAATTTTTCTGTTGTGACATTATAATAAGACTGGATTGAAGGAGTTGCGGATCCCAGCAGAGCGACTCCTTCTGAGAACTTTGCCCTGACTACCGCGAGATCCCTTGCATTATAACGAAGACCGGTTTCCTGTTTGTATGAGGTGTCGTGTTCTTCATCAACGATAATAATTCCAGGATTCATAAATGGCGTAAAAATAGCAGACCTGGTTCCTATGGCAATGGAAACTTCTTTGCGCACAATGCGCATCCATTGATCATATTTTTCATTAGCAGAGAGCCTGCTGTGAAATAAGGCAATACAATTTCCAAAACGCGCCCTGAAGCGCCTTTCCATCTGGGAGATAAGAACTATTTCCGGAACCAGTATTAAAACAGAGATCCCGCGCTTTACGGCCTCGGCAGCTATCTGTAGATAAACCTCTGTTTTTCCGCTTCCTGTTACTCCGGCCAGCAGATAGGCTGTAAAGTTTTTGCCAAAACTGTTTATAACATCTGAGACTGCTTTTTTTTGTTCTTTTGTCAGGTTATGGGGAACATCAGGGGTTATATTTTCGCCAAGCAGATCTCTGTATATTCTTTTATTAAAAATTGAAATATAGCCGGCCTGTTCCATTGGTTTTATTAATCTGGAAGCGTTTGGAAGAATCTGTGTTAAATCTTTT
Organism: uncultured Desulfobacteraceae bacterium; assembly: GCA_964472445.1. GTDB lineage: Bacteria > Desulfobacterota > Desulfobacteria > Desulfobacterales > ETH-SRB1 > CAYYMU01. The sequence continues at coordinate 1,990 of CAYYMU010000158.1, read as the reverse complement.
ACTGAAATTTCACCTTTTTCTTGCAGCAAATTTATAATTTTCTTTCTCTTGGGAGATAATTTGTCAATGGAGACTTCCTGCTTAATCAGCGATACAAAGCGTTCCTTTTTTAGGCCGACTTTTTTGCCTTTAAGTTCGCGTCTGCTTAAAAGCAATCCCTGTTTTTCCATGGTTTGAATCAGGGAATTCGGAATGTTGTTATCCAGTTGTTTGCAAAGGTTTTTAAGGCTGCAGGCTTTTGGTTCCAGGCAATGTAATATCTTGCTCTGCAGGGGAGGGAAATCACCTTTGATTAATGCATTTCTCCCTTTTTCCGTAATTGTAACAGAAACAAAATCATACAGATTTAAACCACCTGGAAGGGCTGTTTTTATAACCTCTCCAACAGGATAAATATAGTAGTCAGCAATCCACCTGAAAAAAGGTATCATTGATGCAGGAAAAAGCGGGGTTTCGTCAAGGACATCCAGAATCAGTTTTATCTCATTACAGGGTATATTTTCAGATGAACCCAGAATGTATCCTGTAACCCTGCGCCGGCCAAAAGGTATCAGCACTCTTTTCCCGGTAAATGCAAAACAGGAAAGGTTTTCCGGAACACGATAGGTAAAAGTATTATAAACAGGAAGAGCTACAGCGACTTCAATATGTTCAGGGCATTTTTTCATATTATAAATGTTGGTTAATTTGCCGGAAGGGTCTTTTCCCTTGACACAAAACGTCTTTTTTTTTACGTTTGATTGTGAAAACTACTTGTTAAAATAAGGATTTTTGTAGATCAAACGTCGTAAAACAAATGTTTTTTTGATGTGATTTTATTTATACACTTTAAATAAAATCTTGTATATCTTGTTATCCTGTCAGAGTCCTTTTTAAAAAACTAAAATTTTACACAGTTTTTTCTTGCCGTTAACCCTGTAAAAAAATTTCTACAACTATTCTATGAACATTGTTACCACAATAATTCCAATATTTGCAATTATCATCCTTGGATTATTTGCGCGCGGCATTGGTTTTATTAAAGCACCATTTTTAGAATCCGCAAACAGGCTTGTTTATTACATGGCAATACCAGCCATGATTTTTAGTTCTATCTCAAAGGCAGCCTTTAAAACCCAGTTCAACATAAAGGTTGTGGTCATATCCTGTCTTGCTGTTTTTGCTGTTTTTGCATTTTCATGGCTATTTGGCCTTATCGTCAGAATTAAAAAAAAACAAATCGGCAGCTTTGTTCAGAGTTCTTTTCACGGAAATCTTGGATATATAGGACTTGCTGTAGCGTATTATTATCTCGGAGACAAAGGATTTGCACGAGCAGGCATAGTCGCTGCTTTTATAATGATTTTGCAAAATTTTCTGGCAGTAGTAACGCTTCAGTCATGTTCAACTGATATTTCGACAAAAAAGAAAAAGCTGGATCTGATCTGGAAAATACTGGGCAATCCTGTAATATTATCAGCAATGGCCGGGATTTTGTTTTCTGTAACCGAAATTCCCATTCCGCTGGTCATAGAGAGAATTTTAGCTATTATAAGCGGGCTGGCCCTGCCTATGGCCCTGCTGCTTATAGGAGCTTCTTTGTCTTTTAAGTCAATACGCGTGAAGATTCTACCGGCTCTTGGTTCAAGTATAATAAAACTGATTCTTCTGCCTGGTCTGGGTTTTATTTTATATAAGTTATTCAACACATTGCAGCATGATTTTCTACCGGCTCTTATTCTGCTTGCATCACCAACCGCCACTATAAGCTATGTAATGGCAAAAGAACTGGGCGGCGACACAGATTTTTCAGTAACAGCCATATCAATAAGTACTATATTGTCGGCAATAACCTTTTCGCTGTGGTTGACTGTTGCTAATTAAAAAAAAATGCATTAATTTTTTTACGGCTTAATAATCTTCAAAAGACCTGGTATTATAATAAGGAGATCAAAATATGGATATTGAATTTAATAAAGTTCTTATAACAGGGGCAGCTGGTTTTATAGGC
>CAYYMU010000157.1:0-5398 GCA_964472445.1 uncultured Desulfobacteraceae bacterium | reverse complement strand
TTCCTGAAAATTGGACAATGAACCCATAATTATACGTAATCGTATTTAAGAATACGTGTACTAAGCCATCTGCAGTTAAATTCTTGATTTTTTACGAGTTTATCAAATATTAATCATTTGAAAAAACAAAAGGAAACATGACCAGCCAGACACTTCATGATATTCCAGCGTGGCAGAAACTTTTGCTTTATGCAAAAACAATGCAACGCCCTGAAAAACATTTAAAAAATCTTTTACAGGATAAAGACAGGTTTGAAAAACTCTGTTTATTTGACTCAGATTTTTTTTATGATTTTTCACGCCAGAGAGTTGATGAAAAATGCATGAGCCTTTTACTTGAGCTTGCTGAGGCAAGAAACCTCAAGCAACGCTTTAATTCTATGGCAAGTGGAGAAAAAATAAATATTACAGAGAACAGGGCAGCGCTTCATACAGCATCAAGGAGTTTTTCAGGTAAATCAATTTTTGTGAATAATGTTGATGTAATGCCTGAAATAAGAAAGGTAAGAGATGATATAAAAGAGTTTGCCTCAAATGTTCATGAGAAAAAAATAACAGGATCAACAGGCAAACCTTTTAAACATGTGGTTGTTATAGGCATAGGCGGTTCCTGTCTTGGCAGTGAATTTGTTTCAAATGCATTAAATGCTTATGCAGATAAAGGAATTGAGATTCATTATCTTTCTAACGTTGATATCCACAATTTTGGGGAAATAGTATTAAGTATAAATCCTGAAACCACAATGTGGATAGTTATTTCAAAAAGCTATACAACTGCCGAAACCATGGCAAATGCCAATCTTGCCGTAAGTTTTATGAAGGATAAAGGGCTTGATCCTGCAAGGCATTTTGTAACAATAACAAGCAAGGGCAGTCCTGGAGATAATTCAGACAGTTCGGTTTTACGCTCTTTTCACATGTTTGATTTCATAGGAGGAAGATACAGTGTTACCTCTGCAGTGGGCGGAGTTCCGCTGAGCCTGCTTTTGGGATATGACAGATTTGAAAGGTTTTTAAAAGGTGCGGAAGAGATGGATAATCATGCAAGACATGCTCCTGCGCATAAAAATCTTCCTCTTATCGCAGCCATGATAGGAATATGGAACAATAATTTTCTGGGATATCAGCATCAGGCAATTATTCCATATGCATTTCCATTGAACAGGCTGGCTTCCCATGTGCAGCAGCTTTATATGGAAAGCAACGGAAAGTCCGTTACAGAAAGAGGCAATGTCTTTGATGAATCCACAGGAGTTATTGTTTTTGGCGAGCCAGGCACAAATGCTCAACATTCGTTTTTCCAGCTTGCACACCAGGGCCGTCCATTGCCCATTGATTTTATAGGGGTGATAAATCCTCATTACAAAAAGTATCATTATAAGTCCATGGGAGTTACAAACCATCAGGAACTCTGGGCAAATCTTATTGCTCAGCCCATGGCTCTTGCAGTTGGAAAAGATGATAGTGATATGGCAAGATGCTTTTCTGGAAACAGGCCATCTTCAACAATTCTATTAAATGATTTATCTCCGGAAAGTATAGGCCGTCTTTTAGCATTTTATGAGGCTAAAACAGTTTTCGAAGCTTTTGCCTGGGGCATTAATCCATTTGACCAGTTTGGAGTTGAGCTTGGGAAAACAATGGCATCAGGCATCAGGAATGAGATGGCGAAGAAAAATGAAAAAAGCGACTATAACTTTGAGGGGACAGATCATATAACCAGATTTTATCTTGATAAGCTGTTTTCCGGAAAGCTAAAGCCAAACTCCTGACACCTTAAATTTGATGGAATCGTAAAAAGCTATCAAACATATCAAAAAATCATGTTTCAATGTCATTAACTCAGACAATTTTACCATTGATAACCACGAAGAGCACGAAGAATTCTTTTCTTTATCTTCGATTACTTCGTGTTCTTCGTGGTAAAAATATTGCAGTACGCTCCATGTAACATTTTCAAGTTAATTTTGTTGAGTTATGATTTAGTTGTTTGAAAGTTTCATATACAAGGCGCAGTAAATGGAACTTTTTTGCTTAGCTATCATGCGTAGGCAGCGTAATATATCCGTATGAAATTTTTATGGCTTTCAAATGCGATTTCCGGCATGTCATTAACATGAAAATACCCCAGTTCACATGCATCATCTCCAGCCTTATGAATACCAGAGTAGCTTTTTACAAGATAGCCCACCATCAGCACGGTTTTGTATTGTGCGCTGTTATTTGAGTCAACACCAAGCAGGATTTCTATTTTGCCGGAAAGACCTGTTTCTTCTTTCAGCTCTCTTAAGGCCGCAAGTTCAGGAGTTTCTCCAAGTTCCATGAACCCGCCCGGAAGACACCAGAATCCTTTTTTAGGCTCCACACTTCTTTTGACAAGAAGAATTTTCTCATCTTTATCAATTACAACAAGGCAGGAGGCGGGTATGGGATTTTCATAGAGCGGTTGATTGCAGTTTTTACAAAAAAGCCGCTCATGGCCGCTCATCATTTTTTTTGTCAATGGATTTCCGCAAAAATGGCAATATATTTTTTTTTGCATTATCAGTCGTCGTAATTCCCTTCTGATTTATTTTGATTTGAAATTAATGAGGCTTTTTTAATAATTTCTTCACGAGTCCATTCCTCAGGATTTTCAATTCTGTCTGCTTTAAATCCAGGATTATATGAACCTGTTTCAAGTATTGCCTCAATGGCATTGACAGCAGAATCCTTACCATTAAATACATTTACAAGCATATTATAGACAAAATCTTCGACTCTTTTGGCCATTCGTTCTCTGATTTCCTTTGGTTGACCAAGAAGCTTGTTTTCAAATGGAAGATTCAGTTTCTTATAGTTTCCCCCCTTAATACCCTTTGACTCAGCATAGGCCGTCATTTCCGCCCATATCTCTTCTGTTACGCCTTTACCTTTAATTTTGATAAAGTCGCCGTTGCTGTCAAGTATAGCGTTTCCATAATCATTAACTTCAAGACCCCATGAAATCATCTGAAGAGCAGTTGCAACATTGGCCTTTGTGGTTTTAGTCCTGCCTGCTATTTCTATTAGCCTTTCTGAGCTGTTTCCGGATGTCCCATGCTGTGCGCCTGAAAGCTTATATTTTGAAAGAGCTTCATGTATTTGAGCTGTCAACTCAACCTGTATCCCCTGGTCGCTTGCTTCAATTCCGTGGGTTGTTCCATTATTTAAGGCTATCCAGTCTGGAAAAATATCATGTGCATTTAAGCCTTGTATGAGGAATGAGGCTTCTTCTGCGGTGGAAAGTCCTGATTTTCCCTTTATCTCGCCTACTTCAGTTTCAAGCCCTGCCCATTCAGGCACAAAAGGATTCAAAGCCAGATTGGCAAGGAGGTTTTTATCGTCAGGCAAATGCGATGCATCTATGGCAATGGATGTCATGCCTGCATCAAACAGGGTAGGGATCTCTATTTTTGCCGGTTCAATATCTTCTTCTTTTTTAATTCCATAATGATCAGCATGTATGGCAACAGGAATAGTGATACCAAGCTCATTGCACAAAGCATCTACTACCCTTGCAATGTTCCAGTAATTTACAGGGCAATAGGCACTGGCGCCTCCTTCTGACCTTGCTATTTCTATCATGATGGCAGAGTTGGCCTTCTGTGCTGCAAGAAGGGCTCCTTTTATTATAAAATAATTTCTTCCATTAGCAGCCATGGAAATAGCATGACCTTTTGCAGCCATGGCTCTGTCTATAAATTTTCCGCTGACAATTAATGCCTTTGAGTTTGGGAACAGCTTTACAATATTCGGTGGACGAGCTATATCAATAGCCTTATTAAAATCAGATGAATAGACTATTTTATTGTTGGACATAATATAATCCTCCTTTTTTAAAGTTTTTAAAATTAACCCTTAACTTAATTTGTTTATATATAATAATATTTAAAGTTCGTCAATTTGATTTAAGGCAGGCTACAACTAATTTGACTCTGCATGTTTTTTATTTTACCCTGAAAAACTTGGTCCTCATGGCCAGGTCAGAGTTATCCGGCTTTGCCTGGAGAAATACTGCAAGAGTTTGAAGTGAACTAAAGTTTGAAGTGAGCTAAAGTTAAGGAATTCTGTCAATTATATAAAATAAGCGGAGCGACCCGCCCGCCTCGCCTGAGCGAAACGACAAAAGGACGAAGATCGTTGAGTATGGCTCGCGATGGCGGGCAGGAGCGACTCCATAACTTTAGGCACTTTAGTTCACTTTAGGCACTTTTAAAAAGATGGAGGGATTCGATATTTTGAAAACTATAGGAGTATTTGTAAAAATAGATGCAAGGGCTGCCGAAAAAGCAGATGAACTTCAAAAATGGCTGCAGTCAAAAGGTGTAAATGTTATAAGAAAAGACAGTGCTCGCTACAGCCATGAATTTAACAGTAAAAACAACTCAATTGCCCCGCAGGATCTTTTTTGCGTTTTTGTATTAGGCGGGGATGGAACATTCTTAAGAGCAGTTCGCTGGATCAGGAATCAGGATGTGCCGATTTTAGGCATAAAGTTTGCTGAAGTTGGTTTTCTTTCAGAAATTACTGAAGAGAAAATGTTTGATGCAGTCAAATTAATCTTAAGCAGCAACTTTATTACAAAACCAAGAACGCGTCTTTTGGTCAAAGTTATAAGAAAAGACAGAGAGGTTGCCTGTGAAACGGTTTTAAATGAAATAGTAATTAACAAAGGGCACTTTGCCAGCCTTGCACGAATTAAAACATATATAGATGATGTTTATCTGACCACCTACAGAGCAGATGGTCTTATTGTTTCAACTCCCACAGGTTCAACTGCTTATTCTTTATCCGCCAACGGCCCTATTATTCATCCTGAAGTTAAAGGCATTGTTGTTACGCCTATTTGTCCTTTTACATTAACTGTTCGGCCCCTTGTCGTTCCTGATTCTGTATGTATGAAAATAAGGCTCAAAAAAAAATCTTCAGATATTATGATTACTTTTGACGGCCAGACAGGGCTGGAAATCAGCCCGGAAGATACAATCATTATTAAAAAAAGTAACCATCCTGTAAGCATGATAACTATGCCTGATCAAAATTATTTCGATGTTTTGAAAACAAAATTAAACTGGAGCGGCGCACGTATATGAGACCTTTGAAAAATGTTCAATTTTGTTCAAGTTCAAGGAAGGCGACCAAATTTTAAATCAGGTTTAAACGTAGGAACACATAAAAAATTATTAATTTTAAATGTTGAATTTTAAATTCAATAATGGTTTTTTCTTCATTCAAAACTCAAAATTATTCTTAAACCTGACGCAGTAATTGGGCAAAGGGGGAGGTTTTGCAAAGGTCTCACTTTTATGACATTTCTAACTCCAGATGGCTAAGTGCTTTGATTCGTAAATACGGTGACGTATTTAATATATAGGTG
>CAYYMU010000156.1:0-5429 GCA_964472445.1 uncultured Desulfobacteraceae bacterium | reverse complement strand
ATTCTGATAAAGCGATTATTCTATATTAGTGTTACATCTCCCTTGTGGACAGGGGGGAGACTGTCCACATCAAATACCTTCCTTCTACCCGCATGACTCGTAAAAACACAGGTGATCTTAATGTCTGAAAAGCCGACCTATGAAGAATTGAAAAAAACCGTGTTTGAACTCAAACAAGGGAAAGATGACCTTAATCAAATATTCTCTATGTCCCTTGATATGATTTGTATCGTGGATATAGACACGACCACATTTCTTAAGGTTAATCCTGCATTTACAGAAATACTTGGCTTTTCTGAAAGTGAACTTCTGGAAAGGCCGTTTTTTGATTTTGTTCATCATGATGATATTGTTCCAACAAAAGCCGTAGTCGAAAAAAAGCTGCGGGCTGGTACGAAAGTGATAGCTTTTGAAAATCGCGTCCGCTGTAAAGATGGAAGTTATCGATGGTTAAGTTGGACATCGCATCCTGTACTTGAACAAAAAAAGGCTTATGCAATTGCCCGTGATATTACAGCATTGAAGAAAGCGACTGACGCGCTGGATGAGAGTAAGGGAAAATATAAGGTCTTGATTGATAATATGAATTGCGGTGTCGCAGTGTATGAGGCCAGGAATGATGGCGAGGATTTTATTTTTGTTGATTTTAACAAGGCAGGAGAGAAGATTGATAATATCAGCAAAGAAGATCTCATAGGCAAAAGCGTTGCCAAAATATTCCCCAGCGTTAAGCAGGCCGGACTTTTCGATGTATTTAAAAGGGTATGGGAAACAGGCAATCCGGAAAGTTTTCCAATAAGCTTTTATAAAAATGAAAGGTTATCTGGCTGGAGAGTTAATTATGTATACAAGTTGCCTTGTGGGGAAATTGTCTCGGTATATAGTGATGAAACTTTGCGTATGCAAGCCGAAGAAGCGTTGAAAAAGAGCGAAGATAAATATCGTGGAATAATTGAGAACGCAAATGAGAGTATTATAATAGCCCAAGATGGGATGATTAAATTCGTAAATCCAAAATCATGTGAAATATCAGGCTTTTCCATACAAGAATTGATGTCAAAGCCTTTCGTAGAGTTTGTTCATCCAGACGATCAGGCCATGGTAATGCAACAACATATAAAAAGGCTCAAGAGCGAAGAAATATTTGGGAAATATGAGTTTATATTAGTGGCTAAGGATGGCAATTTCAAATGGGTTGAAAACAATGGGATCCTCATTGAGTGGGAAGGCAAACCTGCAACATTAAATTTTATTACCGACAGAACTGATCAAAAACGTGACCAGAAGGAAATTAAAAATGCAAAAGAACAATGGGAAGCCACTTTTAATGCCATTCCAGACTGGGTTTCCATCACCAATAAGGATTATAAAATCATACAGTCAAACAAAGCCTCGAAAAAGATAATCGGCTTATCCCATGAGCAGATTGTCGGCAAATTATGTTACAAGATTGTACACGAGTTAGACCATCCTATAATGGAATGTCCCCAGGTAAAAGCATTTAAAAGCAACCGCCGGGAAACCATGGAGTTTAAGACCGGATACAACCGATGGTTAGAGGTGACTGTGGACCCAATTGAAACCGGTCCCAACAATAAGCGGTTTGTTCATATTGTAAGGGATATCACTGTGGTTAAAGACAAGGAGAATGAACTCGTCCTGGCCCGAAAGGCAAAAGCGTTCAGCGTACTGTCCGGTGGTATTGCACATGACTACAATAATCTTTTAACGATCATTTGGGGAAATATTTCGCTTTTAAGGGAGGAAATGACCGATCCACAACAGGCTGAATTTTTTGATGAGGCTGAAAAAGCCTGTAGGCAGGCAAGAGACTTGACCCATCAATTTCTCACCTTATCCCATGGTGCAATTCTCAAAAAGACTTTATCTCCCGTTGAGGATGTTTTGAATTTGATCATCAAAAAAGCAGGGGGGACAAAAAATATTGAAATTACAATGGATATTAAAGACAAAATTCCCGCAATAGAAATCGATCCTGAGCTTTTAAAAATTGCCTTTGAAAATATTATCTTGAATGCTTTTGAGGCAATGCCAGACGGAGGGAAATTAAAAATTACAGCGGAAACAAAAACCATCACCGGGCAAGAAAAAGAAAAAGAAAAAAGCCTTATCGAAATATCTTTCGAGGATTCTGGTAAAGGTATCCCCTTAACTGATATAGACAGTGTCTTTGATCCCTACTTTACTACCAAGGAGTTAGGTACTCTCAAAAAGGGAGCGGTTTAGGTCTTGCGGTCTCTCAATCCATCATCAGAAAGCACGGCGGGGAAATTAAAATCATATCTGCAACAGGAAAGGGCACAACACTAATCGCGACCCTGCACATAACAGATTCAAAACCAACACCGCCTTTGGGTCCAAAGGGTTCCCATTCATTGAAAAAGCCGGTCATCCTGTTAATGGAAGATGACCCGTCACTGAGAAAATTATGCACACTAATGCTTGAGCGTTTCAACTGTGAGGTTCTTTCAACAAGCCATGGGCAATCAGCCATAGACGAATTTTTCAACACAATTCATAAAAATATTTTGATTGATATCATCCTTCTGGACCAGGACATAAAAGGAGGCATTGGCGGCATTGAAACATTGAAAAAACTTCGTGAATTTGGATTTAAAGGCAAAGCGATTGTGATCACGGGCTCACCCTCCAGCCCGGCAATACATAATTTTGAAAAATATGGATTTGATGCAAATCTTCTCAAGCCATATTCAATAGATGAGCTTAGGCGCGTCATCGGAAAGTTCATTGCATTATAAATCAGGTTTCCCGGAAATCTTAACTTGAAATTTTTAAAAAGTTTCGGGTAATACCGCATCTTGTAATTGAACCTTTTTCAAAGGTCTCCTGCTATCTATACATAACAAATTGAAACGCTTTGAAGATTGTGATATATAAACAAAATATGTATAAAATTTATTGAATCCCTGGGTTGTTCTGCAACCGTTCCTGATCAAGCCATGCACATGTTGGCATGGAAATTAAAATCATAAGCAGCATATCCAATGAACTGTATATAAAATAAATGTAAAAAATATAAGTTTATTTCATTGAGGGAGGCGTTATGTCTGATTTTCGGAGGATCAAGCTGCAGGTGCTGGCCGTGCTTAAGTCGCCAGACTGGGAGAAGATGCTTGAGGCCATTCTTGATATTCCGGCCCGGAAAATAATCGGGCCCCTGTTTTCCCTTTTGTTGCACCCCCCTGAGATTAAATGGCGTGCGGTCACGGTTTTTGGTTTAGTTGTGCCCGGGATTGAGAAACAAAACAAAAGTGACGCCCTTGACGTGATGCGCCGGTTGCTCTGGAATATGCAAAGAAATTCCTCTAATTCCGGGTGGGGAATCTCCGAATCCATGGGCGAGGTCATGGCTCAAAGCGAACGCATGGCCGAAAAATTTCATAATCAGCTTATATCCTACATCCAGAATCCAGACTGCTTTGGCTCTGGTAATAATTACATAGAACACCCGCAGCTTCGTCAGATGGCATACTGGAGTTTGGGAAGGCTTTCCGAGGCACGGCCCTGGTTTACGTCAAAAGCCGTGCCCGATCTGCTTCAGGCCCTGTCAGTGGAAACAGAAGAATCAAAAGCTTTTATCTGCTGGGCTCTAGGATCACTGCGGGCAAAAACAGCCCGGATTGATCTGGAAGAACTCGTTGAATCCACAAGAGAGGTGGAATTATATCGAAACAGAATGCTCACAAGGCCGACCCTGGGCGAACTGGCGAGAGAGGCGCTTCAAAAAATAGAAGAATAAATTCAAAGGACTCGACTTATAAGTGAGCTAAAGTGCCTAAAGTTAAGGTGTCGCTTCGCTCCATTAATTTATATAAAATTAGCTGCGCCAAAGGCGCATTCATTAGCTTTAGGCACTTTAATATACTTTAGGCTTCCTGAAAATTGGATAATGAACCCATAATTATACGTAATCGTATTTAAGAATACGTTTACTTAGTTGACAGATTTTACAGGGATAAATCGTTGCCAAACCTTAAAACAGATGAGAACAAATTTCTTTACTATAAATTAATCCAGGGCGACATGGATAAGCCTTATCTCGTATTTCTGCACGAAGGTTTGGGCTGCGAGGCCATGTGGAAGGGCTTTCCAAAACTGTTATGTAAAACTACGGGCTGTCGCGGTCTGGTTTATGATCGTCTGGGCTATGGGAAATCCTCTCCTTTAAACCAAAAGCGTACACTTCACTATTTGTATGAATATGCTCTTAAAGAGCTTCCAAAGCTTTTGGAAACAGTAATTCCCGATACACCGTTTATTCTGATTGGTCATTCTGATGGCGGAAGCATCTGTTTAATTTACGGCGCAAAGCGTCCTTCTTTACTAAAAGCTATTATAACCGAGGCCGCTCATGTATTTGTCGAGCCGGAAACCATTGTCGGAATAAGAAGTGCTGATACAGCACTAGCAAAAGGAATGCTGAGAGGGCTTTCAAAATATCACGGAGATAAAACCGAAACCGTTTTCAAGGCATGGTCGGAAACATGGCTTTCAAGCTGGTTCAAAGACTGGAACATTGAATATCTTTTACCAGACATTGAAGTGCCTTTGCTGGCAATTCAGGGGGCTGATGATCAATACGGAACAAAAGAACAGGTTAACTCTATTGTTTCTAAAGCTTCAGGTTATGTTCAACAGGAGATTGTTGAGAACTGTGGGCATACTCCACACTCAGAAGCACAAACACTTGTATTAGAACTTATGTCTGTCTTTATAGCTGAGATAAAGTAAAAACCTGAATAAGCGCAAACAAGAAATAAAAAGTGTGTAAAATATCGGAAAAATTGTTTTGCTGACCTTTTATATTATGCGGAAATGAAAATTATGCCGGAAATTTGGATAGAAAAAGGATATATACCTGGTTCAATTGGTCGGATTTCTGAACTTCATGGGACTTACTACCATAATCGCTGGGGTTTTGGGCTCTACTTTGAGGCAAAGGTTGCCACTGAGCTTTCGGAGTTTTTACAGCGATATGATAAAAACAAAGATGGAATTTGGATTGCCGGGATGAATGGGCGTATCGAAGGTTCAATTATCATAGACGGTATTCATGCGGAAAATGAAGGCGCTCATCTAAGATGGTTCATAATGTCTGATGCCTTGACAGGCAAAGGAGTGGGCAGGAATCTCATCAACAAAGCAATAAATTTTTGCAGGAGCAAGGGCTATAAAACCATATACCTATGGACATTCGAGGGGCTTAACGCTGCAAGACACCTGTATGAAGACGTTGGCTTTAAGCTCGTTAAGCAACAAAGTGGAGTTCAATGGGGCACCACTGTAAACGAGCAGTATTTTGAATTAAGGGATAAGGAGCATTTCCAAAAGTAAAGATCCGGGTCCAGAGTGCTCGGCTTTGGTTTGCCCCTAAAAGGGGCTGTTTT
>CAYYMU010000155.1:0-5469 GCA_964472445.1 uncultured Desulfobacteraceae bacterium | reverse complement strand
AAGAAAAAATATCCGTGATAATCAGCGTAGATCGGTGGCTGAGTAATTACAAATATTATAGATTTAATCTAAATTGAAAGGCTTTGTGAAAAAAATCATAATATGAGACCTTTGAAAAATGTTCAATTTTGCTCAAGTTCAAGGAAGGCGACCAAATTTTAAATCAGGTTTAAACGCAGGAATATAAAAAAAATTATTAATTTTAAATGTTGAATTTTAAATTAATAATGGTTTTCCCTTCATTCAAAATTATCCTTAAACCTGACGCAGTAATTGGGCAAAAGGGGAGGTTTTGCAAAGGTCTCAATATATCAAGCCTGAATTCGGGTTTAAATAAAAGTAGAGGTAGTTATGAAAGAATCTATATCTCAGAAAACTCTTCATAAAATGGTTGCGAAATGGGCCTCTCCCAAACCGGAAACTTATCGTTTTAAGATTTATAAAGATACATCGGATTTTTTTAGGGTGGAATATGGAAGCGTAGTTGTTCTTGACGAAAGGCCCTTTCTGGTTTTGCATAACGCAAAGGAAGGACGTTTTGGCCTTGATGATGAGGAAAAATTCTGGGTTAAACGAGCAATTGATTTAATCGACGGAAGCAAAAAAATTATCAAGCTTGTTTTTTATGAAAAGTTTGTAGCCAATATCGCAGGTATTGCATTTGAATGTTTTAGAAGTCCCAGAAAAGAGGCGCGTATCCTGAATCTGGTAAAAGACCACAAAAATTTCATGCACGGGTACGGGGTAGAGGATGAAAAAAAAAATATTGTCAGAGTATTAGATATAATTAATGGAAAACCGCTTAATGATTATTTCCAAACTTTAGATATTGATCATAAGACTTATTTTCATGAACAGTTCCCGGAAATTTTAAATAAATATATTGAATGTATCAAGGCTATTAAATTTTTACACGAACATGGTGAAAAACACGGAGATATCCGTAGAGATCACATTTTCATTGACAGAAAAAACGGAGATTTTCGCTGGATAGATTTTGACTATAATTACCAGCATAGAGAAAATATATATTCTTATGATCTCTTTGGTCTTGGCAATATTCTAATATTTCTAACTGGAATGGGTGATGTGCTTACACCCGATCTTAAAAAACAAAACCATCCTGCTTTAAACTCGTTAACTGATGGTGATGTTAATCTTGTTTTTCATAATCGTCTGGCAAATTTGAAAAAGGTTTATCCCTATATCCCGGAAAATCTTAACAGAATACTCTTGCATTTTTCAGAAAGCGCCAACTGGTTTTACGATAATACCAGTCAGCTTCTGGAAGATTTAGAAGAATACATGCAGACAAAATGAAAAATATATAAACGATTGAAAGGAGGAAAGCATCATGAACAAAGAGTATCCTTTTAACAAAAACGTACTTATTGCAGTTGATGAGTCAGAAAACGCTCGTCGCGCGGTTTTATATGTAGCCCAGCTTCTGGAAGGCACTGAGGGATTCAGGATATCCATACTGCATGTAATTAATGAACCTGAAGAAGATTTTTTTCCAAATCCTGAAGAAAGAGATAAATGGATAATTCAACATAAAAATAAAGTTGATAAAATGCTGGAGGAATACCGTCAGATCTTGATAAACAGAAATTTTGATCCTGACACAGTTTCGGTTCAATCAACAAGACGATACTGTCCTTCAATGTCAAAATGTATTCTGGAAGAAAAAGACAAAACCGAATACAGCACGATTGTAGTTGGAAGACAGGGGCTTTCACGTACAGAGGAATTTCTCTTCGGCAGTATATCCAGCAAGATTGTCAACTATGCTCGCAACTGCACTGTCTGGGTGGTTGAATAAAAAATATTATAATTACAATTGATTGTAAAATTGGGGGGATATTATGAATGGTCTGGACTTAAATGAAAAGGCTGCTGCCAGATTTAAACCTTTTCTGGATATTGTATTAAACAATTACAAAGACAAACTTCATTCAATTCACGTTACTGGAAGCGCTTTGACTGAAGATTTCAATCCTGATACTTCAGATGTCAATTCTGTATTTGTTCTTAATAAAATAGATTTGAAGTTTCTTGAAAGTTTTGCGCGTCTTGGGAAAAAATTTGGCAAAAAACATGTTTCATCCCCTCTTATTATGACCCCTGAATACATATTAAAGTCCCTCGATGTTTTTCCTGTCGAATTTTTGACGATAAAAATAATTCACAAGACTGTTTTTGGAGATGATATCTTCAGCGATATTGAAATTAAACGGACAGATCTGCGGCACCAGTGTGAAAGAGAATTAAAAGTCAAATTAATAGGACTAAGGCAGGGATATCTTTCCAGTTCCGGAGATAAAAAATTTCTTTCAGATCTGTTTGTTGGTTCCTTTTCCGGATATATAGCTCTTTTCAGAGGTATAATAGTTCTTTTTGAAAAACCAGCTCCAGGTAAAAATGAAGATGTATTATCTGCTCTGGAAGAAGTATCCGGAGTTAATATCAATATGTTTAAAACAATTTTAAAGGCAAAAAAAGATAAAACAAAACTTTCTGTTGAAGTTCTTAATTCAATATTCGAAGACTATTATAAGGTAATTGAAAAACTGGGGGACATTACCGATGAAATTAAAGTATAATCTAACAGCTTTTATTTCATTCCTGTGTTTGTTTTTTCTGACAGTACAAATTGCAAATGCCATCAGCATACCCAAAACTCCAGGCAACCATGTTGTTGATCTTGCAGGCATCATTGATAACTCTACTGAAGCCAAAATCAATCAATACTTAAAAGAGCTTGAACAAAAAACAACCGCACAGCTTGCCATCCTTACAATACCGAGTCTTGAAGGAGAATCAATTGATGATTTTTCAATAACAGTAGCCCACGATCAGTGGAAATTGGGCCAAGAAGGAAAAGATAACGGTCTCTTGCTGGTAGTCTCTCTAATGGAAAAAAAATACAGAATTGAAGTTGGTTACGGCCTTGAAGGAATTATACCAGACAGCCTTGCGGGAAGTATTGGCCGCAGTTATATTGTACCATTTTTCAAAAAAGGGGATTATTCAAACGGAATTTTTGCCGCATCTACTGTGCTGGCTAATATTATTGCCAAAGAATCCGGGGTAACAATAACCGGGATGCCGCAATTAAAACGCATGGTTCAACAGACAAAAGAAAAACAGCCTACCAGTATTTTGGGCAATATATTATTTTTGATCTTTATTGTAATCATGATTGCCCTGTTTATAAAAAATCCAAAGCTATTCCTTATGTTTATTCTCCTTTCATCAATGGGAGGAAGGCGTGGCGGAGGTGGAGGTGGAGGTTTCGGAGGCGGCGGTTTCGGAGGCGGCGGCGGCGGTTTCGGAGGCGGCGGAGCTTCAGGAGGCTGGTAACTGAATAATACGGAGGAACTTTATGTCAAAAACATCAAAAAATATTCTTATCATTTTAGGCGTTGTTTTATTAGCTGGTTTCCTTTTGGGAGGAAAGCTCATCAATGGATATAATACAGTCATTACCATGGACGAAAATGTCAAGGGAAAGTGGGCTCAGGTAGAGAATCAACTTAAACGAAGATTTGACCTTATTCCAAATCTGGTTGAAGCAGTTAAGGGTTATGCAAAACACGAAAAAGAACTGTTTGAAAATATCGCAGAGGCCAGAACAAAATACTTCCAGGCAAAAACCGTTAAAGATAAGGTAGCAAACGCAAACCGCCTTGAAGGTGTGCTTTCAAAACTTCTTTTCCTTCAGGAAAGATACCCGGACCTTAAAGCAAACCAGTCATTCCTGAAGCTTCAGGACAGCCTGGAAGGGACTGAAAATAGAATTGCAGTTGAACGAAAACGCTATAACGACGGGGTTCAGCTTTTAAACACATATATCCGGACATTTTTTGGAAAGCTTTATGCTTCATTTGCAGGGGTTTCCAAAGCTGAATACTACGAAATTCCTGAAGCAGAAAAAGCAGCGCCAAAAGTAAAATTTTAATTTAATGCAGATTGCCAATGAATGTACCATTAACTCTTGAAATATTTTCCGACTATACCTGACCATGGTGTTATTTCAGTACCGGGTGTATTGAACAGTTGGAAACGGAATTTGATATAAGCTTGCGATGGCGGGCGTTTCCTCTTAACACAGATACGCCGGAGGATGGATTGCCCATTGAGGTCGTTGCCAGACAATACGGCGTGGATGTTGCGGACATGATGGACCATTTGCACAAAACAGCAGAGACCCTCAACCTGCCGTTGAAAAATATTGAACGGGTATACAACAGCCGCAAGGCCCAGGAGTTGGGCCTCTGGGCCCAGTCACAGGGCCAGGGGGTAAAATTTCATCTTGCGGTTTTTCAGGCCTATTTTGTTGACAATAAAAATATCGCTCGGCTGCCGGTGCTTTTGCATCTGGCCGAGGTTGCGGGCCTGTCCTGCCGGGCCGCGCAAGAGGTGATCGAAACCGGTGCTTTTGCCGCGGCCGTGGATGCGGACTGGTCTGTTTCACGGGAAAAAGAAATTCGGTTGGCCCCGACATTTGCAATTAACGATGCGAAACTGGTCGGAGCCAAACCGTATCCCATAATCCAAAAATTTGCCGAAAAGAACAAAGCAAAATATAGAATTGTAAACTGAGTATGCCTCATAGAGACTTTTGAAAAATGCTCAATTTTGCCTGTCCAGTTAAATCCCGGAGGGCTATTTAACCGGGGTTCGAGTTAAAAAAGGCAAAAATTCATATCATGCACTTCCGAGCTCTTTCTTTAACCAGTTTTTTACCTTTCCTTCCACGGCATATACCCCTTTGTGTTTCCCATTCATCTTGATAAATTCATTCTCAATTTCTTCGGGCATTTCAAATTTTGCCAGCTCGTGCGCATCTTCCGAGTTTCTGCGGATAAAATATATAACGGGCTTATCCTTCCAGTTGTTAACAGCAAAATAATGAGAAACGTCTTTTTTGGAACGGATAACATAATTGCCCCTGGTCCAGTTGTTTCCCCATTCAAGATATAGACGAACCGCTTCATCAGGCGTCATGTCCCAATCGATCTCATTTATTAACCGTCTGTCGTTTTTAATATCTTTTAAAGTTTTCATGTCTTATTCCTTTATAGAATATGGTTATAGTTTACTGCTTAGATATAAGAGCAAAATATATGCCATTTGTTACAGTTGGAATTAATTCGTAAAAGATCATCTCCAAATTAGAGAAGAACCCTTTGTAATTATTATTAAAAATATGATTGATAGCGTTTTGGGGCTATAAGAAAAGATGAAGGAGGTAATGTGAAAAAGCAATTATAGAGGCAATTATAATGTATTGAAAGACAAAGGTGTATCATAAACAAATTGATACACTGAGACCTTTGCAAAACACCCCCTTTTGCCCAATTTCTGCGTCAGGTTTAAGAATAATTTTGAGTTTTGGATTTTTAATTTTGAATGAAGGAAAAACCATTATTAATTTAAATTTAATAATTTTTTATGTATTCCTGC
>CAYYMU010000154.1:0-5505 GCA_964472445.1 uncultured Desulfobacteraceae bacterium | reverse complement strand
TGCCCTCTTCGCTGAGGTTAATTTTCGCCAGTCTGCTTTCGTAAAAAATCCTGACCGTTGCACCATCATCAACCGCTTGCAGGATGTCGTAAACATCAACATAGTTGCCAAATACAGCAGGTGTGTTGACATCGGTGCTTTCAATAGGCGTTCCGGTAAAGCCAAGATACGTCGCATTCGGCAGTGCATCACGCAGATACTTGGCAAATCCGTACACAATCTTTTTACCGACAACATTGCCGTTTTCATCTTTGGCATCTATGGTCTTGGCTTTAAAACCATACTGGGTTCGATGGGCTTCATCGGCAATGACAATGATGTTTCTTCTCGCAGATAAGGTTTCATAAACATTGCCTTCATCGGGTTGGAATTTCTGAATAGTTGTAAACACCACACCTCCCGATGCGACTTTGAGCAGCTCCTTCAAATGGCCTCTGTCTTCCGCCTGAACCGGTTCCTGCCTAAGAAGTTGTTTTGAGGCTGCGAAAGTATCAAACAACTGGTCATCCAGATCATTCCTGTCAGTAATGACAACTACAGTGGGGTTGTCCATTACCAGGACAATTTTTCCCGTATAAAAAACCATGGACAGGGATTTGCCGCTTCCCTGGGTGTGCCATACCACGCCGCCTTTGCGATCTCCTGAAGGCTGTTTTTTTACACCCGGCAGACCATAACTTTCAGGGGCTTCCGTTAACATCGGCAGGGCTGACTTCCTGGCTTTGAGTAAGGCATAGCCCGACGCCCGCAAGGTCGATTCCACTGCGCGATTCACCGCATAGTATTGATGATAGGAGGCGAGTATCTTCACGGCCTGGATGGTTATAATCCCTGTTTCCCTGTCCTCTTTTTTCGATTTTTCAAAGACAATGAAATGACGGATCAGATCCAGCAGGGTCTTCTTATCCAGCATGCCATTGATCAGGGTTTCCAATTGTCCAATGAGAGGGGAGGCTTCTACCTTGCCATCAGCTGTTTTCCAGGCCATGAAACGGGTAAATCCGGCGGAGATGGACCCGGCTTTGGCTTCAAGGCCATCGGAAATAATCATCAAGCCGTTATAGGTAAAAAGACTGGGTATCGCCTGTTTATATGTCTGGAGCTGTTTGAATGCCGACCTTATAGTAGCGTTTTCATCCGCCGGATTTTTAAGTTCGATAACAACCAGAGGCAGGCCATTGACAAACAGGATCACATCAGGCCGTTTGTTTACATTGTTTTCGATAACTGTAAACTGATTTAAAACAAGAAAATCATTATTTTCAGGATTTTTAAAATCAATAAGCCATACAAGATCACCCCGGTTATAGCCGTCTTTCTGATAGCCGATCTTTATTCCTTCAGTCAGCATCCGATGAAAGGCTTCATTGTTGGCAATAAGTTCCGGTGAGTTTAGCCTTTGAATCTGTTTGATAGCATCTTCGCGGATATCTGATGGAATAGACGGGTTAATCCTTCCGACGGCTGTTTGCAGTCGCTCCATGAGCAGCACATCTTCAAAGGATTGTCTTTCCGGTGTGTCGCTGTCCGGGGCAATGGAAGGGGCGTAGATATATTGGTAGTTCCGTTTTTCAAGGAGTTCGATGGCGAATTTTTCTATTTCAGATTCGGTGATCTTATTTGTTGTCATCTTTTATTCCCCTTGATGCGCAGCACTTATTTTCCAAAATAAACTATCGAGAAATCCTCGGCAGTATGTGCAAAAATTGCACATACTGAATCTTCCTGCTTTACCCACCCTTGATGCGCTGTATTTCTTTGTCAAAATCGGAGATGTAGTCTCTATCTTGTGTTACACGATATTCTTCGTACTCCTGCCCGGCTTTTAATTTCGCTTCCAATGCGGAAACTTTGCCTTTATCCTGTAGTATCGGGTAGTTGGATAATTCCAAAAAGTTGTGCAGAAATTCAATCCAGTCCGTCATTTTCATCAAAATCTTCCGCTGTGCTCTGTTTTCAGCTAAATCAAGATAAGCCGAGACGATCTGATTCAGTTCCTTGATGTGGGCTTCACTCAGGTAATTTTTGGCAACGACAACATCGGATTTTAAGATTTTATCATCCGGCGCATGTTTCCAGTTGGTCAGGCCCATGTAAATTTTAGTCGCATCTGCTGAATCATAAATGATTTCAGCAGCCGTTTTCCCGGTTATAGCCCAATGCAGCTTGTTTTGGACTGTGGCGAAAAACTCTTTGGTAATAGGAGCATTTTTATCATAATCAGCGGAAAGGGCATATACATCCGTAATCTTTTGATAAAAGCGACGCTCACTGGCCCGGATTTCCCGGATACGTTCCAACAGTTCGTCAAAATAATCTTTACCGAAAACCTGTTTGCCCTGTTTGAGCCGTTCATCATCCAAAACAAATCCTTTGATGATAAATTCTTTCAGGGTTCTCGTGGCCCAGATACGAAACTGTGTAGCCTGGTAGGAGTTAACGCGATAGCCGACTGAGATGATGGCATCGAGGTTGTAGAAATCAAGTTTTCTTGTTACCTGCCTTTTACCTTCATTTTGAACTGCTCGAATTTTTCGAGTAGTTGCTTTTTCATCAAGTTCACCTGACCTGAAAATCTCTTTTAAATGATAGGTGATCGTGTGGCTTTCAACGCCAAAAAGTGAGCCCATGGCTTTTTGCGTAAGCCAGACAGTCTCGTCTTTAAGAAATACTTCAACATTTATTTTTCCGTCGTTTCCGGTGTAGAGAAGGAAATTTGACTGCTTATCGGGAAGATTGTTTTTATTCATGACCGTTTACCCCTGCCACCGGTAATTTAATAATTTCGGTAATTTTAGACATAATATTTATCATCCTGCCATTTTACGGGATTTGTTTGTATGTATTCTGATATTTGATAACAGGATTTTTCATTACGGATGATGTGTTCGTAATAATTGCGTTGCCATAATTTTTTGTTAAACCGTGGCCAATCATTATTTTTAACACCATCCATATATCGTTTTGTGGTTAATGTTTTAAACCGATGCACAATATCGAATAATGACATCGTAGGGGCAACCCCCTGTGGTTGCCCAATTTGTTGTTGCCGTTCATTGACAGGGCAGGCACAGGGGCCTGCCCCTACGGGTTTTGGGTTGGATATAATTTGAATTATTCCATGAACATGATTTGGCATAATAATAAATTCATGAATGTTAAATCCATGATAATAAACCGGTATTTCATGCCATACGGTTTTTATCATCATCCCTGCATCATTTAAAACCATTTCCCCATTTTTAATTTCCCCGAACACACACAAACGGTTTTGCGTGCAAATGGTTATAAAATATAATCCCGCCTGTGAATAATCATATCCTTTTAATCGAATGGAACGGCGGTGATGGATGTCAGGATCGTATTTCATGTTTTGTTTCGCGTTAATCCTCCGTTATTCAAGGCAATGTCATGTAGGGGCACCCCCCTGTGGTTACCCTTTTGTTTGTTGCCGTTCGTTGATGGGCCAGGCACGGGGGGCTGCCCCTACGGGTTTGGGATTGGATATAATTTGAATGTTTGCCGTTGCCCGCTATAGCCTCATTCTTCATATTTTCACCCGAATTTCACCGCACATCAGTTTTGGCAATAGTGTATCTCGGAGTTTTTCGAGAGTGCGGATTTGCCCTATATTAGTTTTCATCTTTTTAAAAAAGGGAATAACCAATTTGTGATACGCAATTATCCTATCAGTAGGTTCAGGCAATGGAAGCTTTTTAATTAATAACTGGCTAATGTTTTGCTGGGCAGAGCCAACAGCCATATTAATTATTTCTTGTTTAATGTATTTGATAAACACGAATAAAAAAGTATATGGATAGTGGTTGTTCGGTATCAAAGCACAAATAGCTTGATTGCAAGTCATATCCTTTGAAGTAATTGCATATTCGCCAACAGTAGCACCATACATTGCTATTAAAATGGAATTTTTAGGAAGTATCTTAGCAGATGAATGATGTAACGCTTCCTCTGTAATAGTTTCTTCAGTCGTTGTAATAAAACTTCCTGTTAACTCTTTTGATTTTACCCACGGATAGCAACCATTTTCATAGTATCCCATTTTTTTTCTTGATGGTGTCCCGCCAGAAGTCGTTTCTACAACTTGACCAAGTTCATTTTCCTCCCAATCCTCCTGCGCTTCCTCCACAAACCACTGCCTGAAAAGCGTTTCCGCCATGGCTTCGAGGGTTTTGTTTTGGCGGTGGAGCAGGTCTATTTTGTCATCGAGACTGGAAAGGACTGAGGCGATGGCTTTTTGTTCGGGAAGAGGGGGGAGAATTACATCTATTTCATTAAATGTATCTCTTGTAATAGTATCAAATACTCCGCCGTGTGCAATTAGTAAAAAGTTTGAAACAGTGTCTTTTAGCAAATAATAAATGTAATCATTTGTGGACAAACCCTTTATAGATCTAACTCCATAGCAAGATTGGTTAAAAGCCATCTGTTTACCTAATACTGCTATTACCCCAACAGTTCCTCTTGCAGAAATAATAATATCACCCCTATTTAAAATCTTTGTGCTGCTATTTTTTAGACCTTGGGGTGTAATCTTTTTCTCTGAATCAAAAACATACTTTTTGCCGTTATTAAAATCTACAACAGATAACCATGGAATATAACCATCCCAATATTCTGGTATTGAAGTCTTAGGAGTACCACCTCCGATTAACTCAATAATTTCTGAAAGCGACACTTCTTTTGCATCACCCATTAACTTTCACCTTTCCCAAATTCTCAGCAATCAGCACATTTAATCTCGCTTCTTCCTTCAACTGATCCTCAAACTCCGCATTATAATTAATCATCATTCCTTTTCTTCCAGCCGTTTCATCCCCGAATCAGCGATCAATATCCGCATCTGATGAATAGCAAGTTGATTCAGCCGTTCAAGTCTTATTTCCTGGGATAATCCTTCATTGATAAACAGGGCGTTCAGATTTTCCAGATTGGACAGACAGACCAGTTGCGACACATCGGCATAATCCCGAATATTTCCTTTTTTATCAGGGTTTGCTTCCCGCCAGATGGCGGCGGTTGTGCCGAACAGGGCCATATTCAGAATATCTGCTTCCGTGGCGTAAATGTGGCTGATCTGTGATTTATTCAGCTCTGGAGGCAAAAGGTTTTCTTTGATGGCATCTGTATGAATCCGGTAATTGATTTTAGTAAGATTCCGGCGGATATCCCAGCCAAGCTGCTTTTTTTCTTCATCTTTAAGCCTTTGAAATTCCTTAATAAGATAAAGCTTAAACTTAGGGGATATCCATGATGCAAACTCAAAGGCAATGTCTTTGTGTGCATAAGTGCCGCCGTATCTGCCTGCCTTAGCTATAATCCCTTTTGAATTCGTTTTTGTAACCCATTGCTTTACTGAAAGAACAAATCGGTTTAATCCTGCCTGATTTTTAATTCCCTCGAATTCGGGGGAATTAAAATCCGGATTATAGATTTCTTCCCAGATGCCCAGAAATTCGATGGTATTTTTATTTCTTAGCCATTTTT
>CAYYMU010000153.1:0-5564 GCA_964472445.1 uncultured Desulfobacteraceae bacterium | reverse complement strand
CCTGATGTAATCCCTGGTTGTCTTTCTTCCATATCCTTCTGCTATATCTTTCTTCTTTGAGCGCTGAGGGTTAGCTCTTCACTGCGTGTCACTTGAACCCTTGAATCCTTGACCCCTTGTACCCTCTGAGATTACACCCGCTTAATTAGAAATAACCCACTTGTTTTAGCTTCTCGCCAGAGGCGAGCAAGAATTGACTACAACTAATCGGGAGATGATCCATAAATATTAATTGAGTTTTTACTCAATCAGGGTATTATAAAACAGTTTGATGTTTCCATTGACAGCAGGCATTTCAAATTATTAACCTGTTTTCATGTGTTATTTAATTAACCTGTTTCACCTTTAATATACCGGTATTCCAGTGAAACATATTTCCGTAGAGGTAAAAATCATGCAATCACAGATTACGCTTCCCACGCTTTATAATATGAAAAAAAAGGGAGAAAAAATCGTCGCTATAACGGCCTACGATTATCCATTTGCAAAAATTATTGATGAAGCCGGAGTACACATAATCCTTGTCGGCGATTCTCTGGGAATGGTTGTTCAGGGAGAATCAAGCACTCTTCCGGTTACAATGGAGCATATGATATATCATACAAAAATCGTGTCAAGAGCCGTAAAATCCGCCATGGTAATCGGTGATATGCCTTTTATGTCCTATCAGGCAAGTATTGAGCAGGCAGTCGCCAATGCAGGACGCTTTCTAAAAGAAGCTGGTGCCTGCGCTGTAAAGCTGGAAGGAGGAGCAGATGTAAGCCAAACAATCCAGGCGATTTCAAATGCCGGTATTCCTGTGCAGGCCCATATCGGCCTTACTCCGCAGTCTGTTCACAAAATGGGGGGTTATAAAGTACAGCGTGACGAAGAACGACTAATGGCAGATGCTCTTGAAGTTGAATCAGCAGGAGCTTTCTCGGTTGTTTTAGAGGGCATTCCGTCCTCTATTTCACAAAAAATCACAAAAGCCTTAACCATCCCGACCATAGGAATAGGAGCAGGCCCTCATTGTGACGGGCAGATACTCGTCCTGCACGATCTTCTTGGGTTGAACCAGGGGCATGTACCAAAATTTGTAAAAAAATATGCTGCCATCGGAGATACAGCTGGAACCGCAATTAAACAATACGCAAAGGATGTTCAGACAAGTAAATTCCCTGCAAAAAAACATTGCTATTAACATCTAAAATAAGCGATTAGCCATTAGCTTTTAGCAGTTAGCACAACAATTTCAATATATTGCTAAAGCTCAACATTTCACCCGATGGGTGAAAATAGAATCGCTGGTAACCACACGAAATAATAATAGCTAACCGCTAATTACTTAACCAGGGTAGTATTTAAATTTTCCAATGTTTTCATTTTCAGTTTGTAATATAAACGGTAATAATCGGAACTTTTTTTATTATGTTTTTTTACCACAATTCTAATATTCGTGTTCCTTCTTGTTCTTCGTGGTTTATTTTATAATCATGAAACCTTCTATTGCCATAGTCGGTTGCGGCAGGGTCGGCACAGCCATTGGAAAATTTCTCGCAGAGGCAGGTTACAATATAGCCGGTCTCGCAAGTAAAAGCCTTGCATCAGCCAAAAGACTCGCTGATATTGTTAAAACAAACAATGTCAGCGAAATTCCGTGGAAGATAACAAAAAAAGCGGACATCGTTTTTTTAACAACCCCGGATAATGCCATAGCAGATACATGCAACAGTATTTCTATCCATTCCGGCTTCCATAAAAATGCCGTTGTATTTCACTGCAGCGGAGCCCTTCCATCGACAATTTTATCATCCGCAAAAAAATGCAACACCTTTATCGGCTCAATGCACCCTCTACAAAGTTTTGCTTCAATAACACCTTCTGAAAATCCTTTTAAGAAAATCATAATTTCAGTTGAAGGTGAAAAACAGGCAATCAATGAGGCTGAAAAGATTGCTGTTGACCTCGAAGCAGAGTGTTTGACTATAAAAACAGAAACAAAAATTCTTTATCATGCTTCAGCAGTAGTCGCGTCAAATTATCTTGTAACCATTCTTGATCTTTCTTTAAGGCTGATTAATGAGGCGGGAATAACCGGTGAAAATGCATTTAAGGCATTAAAACCGCTTATACAAGGGACACTTTCCAATATTGAAAAGGGCGGAATTGTAAACGGACTGACCGGCCCTGTTGCCAGAGGTGATATTGAAACCCTGAAAAAACATTTAGAAGAAATAGGCTCAAAGACGCCCGATCTTCTTAGCCTCTACAAAACTCTGGGTCTTCATACAATAGATATAGCAATGGCCGGGAACAGTCTCTCAAAATCATCAGCTGAAAAGTTGAAAAAGATTTTCATCGACTGATTCCAAACAACACTTTTTTTTCAGAAAGGAAAAGTCTGAGGCTTTACGGTTTTGTCAATATGTGGGTGCTATTTCGGACGGTTTTGTCTAAAAAACAGGGGTGTAAAAAATACATGCATCACTTTTCTGGCAGTGTTTTTCCCGTTGGGGCGTAAAGAAAAGTAACTGAATGCAGGATTCGAGTAGCATCTCCCATCTGTCCACAAGTTTAAAAGTTGAGAGCGTAAGTTGCCCGGCACCTCGGCTATATATTCAGAGTTTCATTATCATTTAATTCTATGACTTTTTGACTAAAAATATTCTTGTAATCTTTTTTGTTGAATGTATGAATTGGTAGTATAAACTTTGGTGCAAGAGTATCTGTAAATTCCTTCAATGTATCAATATCAGCATGTCCGCTTGCATGAATATCATAAATCAAAAAGTTTTTACTTTTAAACCAGTCAATAAACTGTCGTGTCTCTTTTTGCTCTTTATAGCCTTCCCACATTGAATAAATCAGATTGCCATTATCGGCAGTAATTTTTCTCAAATCAATTATCATTGAAGGACGAACAAGCACCACATAATTTGATGGATT
This sequence comes from uncultured Desulfobacteraceae bacterium, assembly GCA_964472445.1. Taxonomy (GTDB): domain Bacteria; phylum Desulfobacterota; class Desulfobacteria; order Desulfobacterales; family ETH-SRB1; genus CAYYMU01. Next base: position 2,636 of record CAYYMU010000153.1, on the reverse strand, counting down.
TTCAGAAATTTCATCTTTCGATATTTTATATTTGGAAAATTTAATAGCCATTTTACCATATCCGCGTTTGAACAAGTTTGTTGTTAAACGATAAGGAAAAAGAACTTTTAAATTAGAAAATCCCTTCAGCGGTGAAGGAAGTCTGACAAAAGCAGAAAGTGTATCAAGAACATTAGCCGTATAAATATCAACAACAAATGTTTTATTAGAAATTAAGCATGACCTGTATATTGAAACCAACCTGTCAATGTTCTGGCTTGCAGTATATATATAATTTATCGAAACCGATTTTTTGAACAATTTAGTAAGTTCTGCTGTTATGTCTTCTTCGGTTTTTGGTTTTCCCCATTTTCTGCCTATTGTTGTGCCTTCGATAAGTAAATAATCGATATTGGAGGGGGCATTATGCAGAAACCATTTATAAGCTTTGGCTTTACGACCATGAGACCTAAAATCACCCGAGTAAAAAATCTTTTTATTTTCTGCTTCAATTAAAAAGGAATATGAATCAAAAGCAGAATGGTCAGCCCAGTATGCAGTAATAGTAAAATTACCTAAAGTAAATGACTTCTCTTTTTCAAAATATTTTGGATTCAGTATTTTATTATTTTGACGCAGAAAAATGTTGTTTAGTTCCAAAATTCTGTGCGTAGCTTCACCAAAAAAAATTGGAATTTGCTTATTCAGATATTGCATTAAGCCATAATGATCAGCATGCGAATGTGAGATTATTACTCCATCAATTCCAGGTTTTTTTAAATAAGCATTATGAACATCTGGCAAGATTCCTTGATTTACCAGTTCTGTAATTGATAAATTTTTGTATGGTGCGAAGTCAAAACTATTTCCTAATTTGTTTACCAAAGGCATCCCGAAATCAAGCAATATCCGACTTGTACCGGATTGAAGCTCAATGCAGGTTCCCCCGATTTCGTTAGTTCCTCTGTGGATCGTCAGGTTCATAATTTTAGATTATCGTAATTATTTTCGTCGCGGGATGCATCTTTAGAAACACAATCTTTTCAATTTCTTGTATGTCTTGTTCTATGAGGCTGTCCGAGAATGGCTATTTCCCGCAATCTCTGCGTCAGTCTCAGATTTTAATCCTCAAAATACTCAATGTATTCCTGCGGTTAAAATCTTCGTTTTCCTTGACCTTGCAAAAAATTTCTCATTCTCGGACAGCCTCCTAGGTGTGCTGCTAATTCTTGGGTTTCTTTTAAAAGTTCGTTTTTTTTGTTACCTATTTTTTCAGAGACTAATAATATGTATAGATAAAAAGATGTTTTATACGTGAATGTGAAATTATTCTTAAAGAGGTTGTGTTCTTTAATTCTATCAATCTGATTAGGTGTTGAAAGTTCTGAAAGATATCTTAATAATTGAATTAGAGCATAAAATGCATTTTGGTCGCTTTTAACTTTAATTTCACCTAAAATGGGAAAGGAATTCTTACAATTAAACCCTATAAAATCGATTCCACCAGCGCCAGACTTTCTCCCTGCTTTGGAGTTTGTTTTTGTGACACGATGTGTAGGCACTTCTCTTTCTATATAGTTAAAATTATATTCTGAATCACCGACTTTAATTTCAGGATTTCTTTCCTGAAATACTGAAATTACGTCTTGTGTGTTTGAAATAGTTGCGACTTCAATTGGCAAAGGTTTTCTATAAGAACCAGGAAGAAAAGCCTCATCAATGTTTTTATATTCAGCGAAATGTTTTTTACTTTCTTCATACAAGGAGATTAATCGCTTATATTTCTCTTTCCTGTTAATATCTTTAACAATACCCAATTGTGTGTCTGTTGAAAGGCCTAATTTTGCTAAAGATTCATAAAAATTTCTAAGTTTGGTAATTGGAATTGTTGTCATTTTATAATCCTTTCATACCAAAAGGATGGGTATCACATCTTAATTAGCACATTAGTGGAAGTAGAAGAAAATTAAAACAAAATGGGTTCTATTCGCATCAACACCTCTTGCAGTAAATCCTTTGAACATTTGCTGATGAAAGAGGCTTTTCTTGCTTTATAATCTAAAGAACGCAGTTGATCTGCCATTATTTTTCCTGTAATTTTCATTTTAATTGGAATGGTTACATAAAATGGGTTTTCACGTTGAGTATTACTGACGGGACAAACAAAAATAAATCCAATTTTTTGATTAAACAATTTGTGACTGACAACTAAAGCAGGCCGATTCCCCATCTGTTCATGGCCTGCTTGAGGATCAAAGTTGAGACGAATGAAATCACCACGATTTGGAGTATAGCTTACCAAACCTCCCCCCCCTCAGGTTTGCCCCATGAAATTTCTTCTACTGGTTCTTCCTCTACCTGAGACAGTAATGCTTTTAGAGTATATTTTTTCTTACGAACAGGGACTAAAATTAGTTTTCCATCTTCCATGTCACAGCGTAGCTTATCTTTTTCCAGTAGCTTCAAAGAATCCAAAATATGCTTGGGAAGCCTGATACCAAGTGAGTTTCCCCATTTACCAATTTGCACGTCTATACTGCTCTGCATAATAGCCTCCAAAAATCAATGATAGACAATGTATATTATTGATAAGGTTGGTGTGTCAACAGTAATTTGTTAGACTCTCATACAACTATAATTGTAACTACTCACTTAGT
>CAYYMU010000152.1:0-5594 GCA_964472445.1 uncultured Desulfobacteraceae bacterium | reverse complement strand
CGGATTAATTGATATTATTTCAGGAAGGGAACTGGATATAGAGTCAATTGATGTTGTTGAAGAATAAAAATATAGCGCGTTGAAAAATACCGGGTTTTTCGTAATTAATCTTAAAGCAAAAGGATATTAATATGGAAATAAAAGTAGTTCGCAAGGTTTTGGATGTTAATGCAAAAATGGCTCAGCAAAACAGAGATCTGTTTGCGGGAAAAGGGATTTTTGTGATCAATGTAATGAGTTCTCCGGGATCCGGCAAAACAGCCACACTTGAAAAGACACTGTCTTATATTGTGCCGGAAATAAAAAGTGCCGTTATAGTGGGAGATATATGTACTTCAAATGATGCTGATCGACTTGCAGGACATGGAGCGCCGGTTGTTCAGGTTAATACGGATGAGTTCGGGGGGGACTGTCATCTTGCTGCTCATGTAATTGAAAAGGCCGCAAGCAATATTGACCTGGATGAAATTGATCTTTTAATTGTGGAAAACGTGGGAAATCTGGTCTGCCCTGCAGAGTTTGATATAGGTGAAGATGCCCGGGTTGTAGTTCTAAGTGTAACTGAAGGGGAAGACAAGCCGTTAAAATATCCTCTGATGTTTCGTGAATGTGATGCAGCAATATTAAATAAAATTGATCTTCTGCCGTATCTGGAATATGACAAAAATGCAGCACTTAAAAATATTCAACAGATAAATCCCGGCATGCCTGTTTTTGAGATTTCCGCAACAAAGAACACAGGCTTTGATCCATGGATCGAATGGTTGAAGGGTAAAGTAAATAGCAAGCAAAAGAAAATTTGAGATATTAACTGCTCAATAACCATACTGTGATATTTTTACCACGAAGAACACGAAGAAATCGAAGATAAAGAAAAAAACCTTCGTGGAGGTGATGATGAATTCAAGAAAAGCAATTTTAGCGGGATCATGGTACCCTGACAACGCAGATGCCTGCGAAACTGAGATCAAACGTTTTCTCGAGGAAATAAAGGTTAAGGATTCTTTAAAAGAAAACGCAACAGGCGGAATAGTGCCGCATGCTGGATGGTATTTTTCAGGAAGTATTGCCTGTAATGTTATCAACTGCCTCAAGGATAAAAAACATACTGATGTAATAATTATTTTTGGCATGCATCTTCATCCTGAATCTTCGAATTATATTATGAAAGATGGTGCATGGGAAACCCCGTTTGGCGAAATTCAAATTGAAAATAAGCTTGCGGAAAAGCTTTCCCGAAGATTTGCTTTTAATATTGAAACTGCCAAAAGCTTTATGCGCGACAATACAATAGAAGTTCAGCTCCCGTTTATTAAATATTTTTTTGGGGATACAAAGATAGTCCCGATCGGCGTACCCCCTGTAAATGATTCTTTTAAAATAGGTGAGGCAGTATCAGAAATAGCAATTGACCTTGGGCTGCGGACAAAGGTTATAGGATCAACAGATCTTACACATTATGGCCCAAATTACGGTTTTATCCCAAAGGGCACAGGTTCTGGTGCGCTTGACTGGGTGAAAAATGAAAATGATCGAAGGATTATTGATATTATGCTTACAATGGATTCCAGTGAGGTTATAAAAGAGGCCCTGTCCCATCAGAATGCCTGCTGTTCCGGAGCTGTGGCAACAGCCATGGCTGCGGCAAAAAAACTTGGGGCAAGACATGCAGAATCCATTGCTTATAATACGAGCTATGATAAAAATCCTGATGACAGTTTTGTCGGATATTCAGGGCTGATTTTTAGATGAGTGTCACGACGAAGTAATTTTCAATCGAGGTTTATATAAAAAAATGAATGGTATTTTTGTAAGATGGTTAACACTTACCGGAGCAATAATTATTGCATCATACCTGCTGAACGGCATACAGGTGAGCGGTTTTTTTTCCGCATTGTTTGCAGCGGCTATCCTAGGTATATTAAACGCTTTTTTTCGTCCCATAGCGCTTATTTTAACACTTCCAATAAATATTTTGAGTCTTGGTCTGTTCACCTTTTTTATAAATGCATTTATGCTGAAAATGGTTTCCGGAGTTATTCCCGGCTTTGACGTGTATGGATTCTGGCCGGCTGTATTTGGTTCGCTTCTTATCAGCCTTGTCAGCTGGCTTCTGAATTCATTTATTAATGAGCGGGGGAGAGTGAACTATATTGATCTCAAGCATAGAGGCGGCGACAGATGGGAATAATCTCAATTTTTTGCCAGCTCATGAAAACGGTGCGCCAGAAATGTGTCCATTATCATCTGTGTGAGGTGGTAGGCGATTGGCGGAATCAGAGCAAGGGGTAAATCAGCTGCAAAATATCCCGCCCATACTATATATGAAACCGTCAGTGTTTTTTGTGAAGTATGTATAGTAAATGCGGCCGTTGACGCAATGTTTAATCGCATTAGTCTGGACAGCCCGAAATTCAGTAGAAGAATAATTGCATGAAGCAATATCATGAAAGCAAAAACAAAGATAATTTTGTGTCCCATATGAGATATTTTTGATGTTGAGCTTGATACTGCATTAAAAATAATGAGAAGAACTATTAATTGTGAAAAAATTGAAAACAGTTTTTTGTATGGAACAATAAGATGCCTGGCCTTAATCCGCAAAATCTGCCCTAATATGACTGGAATTAATACAATTAAAATAAGGCTTTTTATCATAGCAAATACAGGCAGATTCATACTCTGATTAAATCGCAGGAGAAAGTTCAGAGAAAACGGTATGGTAAAAATTGCCGTAAAGTTACTGGCAATACAGATGAAAAGGCTGAGAGGTATATTCCCTCTGGCAATAGCGGTTAAAACAGTTCCTGATGCCACAGTTGCAGGAGCAGTCGCAATAATGCATGCGCCAACAACAAAATCAGACGTGTTTTTATAAAAAATATTAACCAGAAGAAATGTTATTAAAGGAAATAGTACCAGAGATGAAATAATTGCCGCGGATAATACTTTTATATTTTTTACTTCATCGGCAATTGCTTTTGTTTCCAGTGTAAGACCTGTAATTAAAAATGCGATAAAAATGCCGACTTTAAGAATGTTCCACTGCTTGACTTTTGCACCGGCAACCGGGAAATTAAAGGCCAGCACCACAACAACGGCAATTCCTAAAAAGAACCAGTATTTTGATATTATTCTTTTTAGCATGAGTTGTTATTAATTCTTACCAAGTTCTTTTCTGTTTTCAAAATATTTAAGCGCTTCAGGATTTTTCAATGAATCTTTATTGAGCACCGGCTGGTTGTGAACAGCTTTTTTTACAGCAAGCTCGACTTTTTTCATGTTGTGCGTATATGGTATGTCTTTAACAGTCAGGATTTTAGCTGGAACGTGTCTTGGCGAAGCGCTGGTGCGGATTGTTGTTTTGATCTTATTTATCAGTTCTTCGTTTAATTCATATCCCTCAGCCATCTTGACAAAAAGTATAACCCGTACATCATTCTCAAAATTCTGTCCCACAACAACGCTGTCTTCTATTCCCTTTATCTGTTCTATCTGACGATATATTTCTGCTGTTCCGATTCTCACGCCACCTGGATTCAGGGTTGCGTCAGATCGCCCCAGCATAACCACCCCACCGCGATCATTGATTTCTATAAAATCTCCATGAGTCCAGACATTGGGATATGATTCAAAATATGCTGAATTGTATTTTTTATTGTCAGGGTCGTCCCAGAAACATACAGGCATTGAGGGAAAGGCAGCTGTGCAGACCAGCTCTCCCTGCTTGTTAATAACTGGTTTTCCATTTTCGTCAAAAGCTTCAACCTTCATGGCCAGCCCTCTGCACTGCAGCTCTCCAGTATAAACCGGAGTCATGGGATTCCCAAGCGCAAAACATCCGTTAAGATCAGAGCCTCCAGAGATGGAAGACAATTGAAGGTCATTTTTGATATTATTATATACATATTCGAAATCTTCTTTGGAAAGCGGTGATCCGGTAGACAGCACTGTTTTGAGAGACGAAAGGTCATAGTCTTTTCCAGGTGTTGCCGATGCTTTTTTCAGAGCCGCAATATATCCCGCACTTGTCCCGAATATATTAATCTTTTCGTCCTGAACCATTTCCAAAAGAGCGCCGGGAACAGGATAAAAAGGATTTCCGTCAAACAGAACAATCGTAGCGCCAAGGGAAAGGGAACAAGTCAGCCAGTTCCACATCATCCAGCCGCATGTAGTAAAATAGAAAATCCTGTCTTTTCGTTTCAGGTTTGTATGAAGCATCAACTCTTTTATCTGGTGAATAAGAATGCCCCCTGCGCCCTGTACCATACATTTTGGAAGTCCTGTGGTGCCTGAAGAATACATGATATAAAGGGGATGATCAAAAGGAAGCTGATTAAATTCTATTTCCAGCCCGGATTTTGAAGATTTAAAATCATTGTAATAAATTGAATTTTTAATATCGCTTATGTCGGGATTTTCTTCAATAAACCGCACTACCACGACCTTTTCAATGGAGGGGAGCTCCTTTAGAATATTTGATATGCGTTTAAGGCTGTCAAATTTCTTTCCCTTAAAAAAGTATCCGTCTGCAGTGAATAGAACTTTGGGTTTTACCTGGCCGAATCTGTCCAGAACACCCTTGATGCCAAAATCCGGTGAGCATGAAGACCATGTCGCGCCGATGCTTGTGGAAGCAAGCATTGCTATAATTGTTTCAGGAATATTAGGCATAAAACCAACTACACGATCGTTTGCCTGAACACCGGCTTGTTTTAATGATTCCGAGACTTTTGCCACCTCTTCATAGAGCTCGGAATATGTAATTTTAATTGAATCACGATTTTCTCCTTTAAATATCAGGGCAGTATTATCATCCCTGTAGCGGAGAAGATTTTCGGCAAAATTAAGTCTTGCGCCTGAAAACCACCTGGCTCCCGGCATTTTACATGGATCGTCAACAACCTGATTATATGGTTGTGAAGCTTTAATATCTGCAAAATCCCACATTGATTCCCAGAAATCGGGAATATTATCGATTGACCATTGATAAAGAGAGTTGTAGTCAGCAAAATCCTGGCTGTACCTGTTATTAATAAAATTCATAAACCTGTACATGTTAGAATCTTTGATTCTTCGTTCCGAGGGTTTCCATAATAATTTTGGCATGATTTATTTCCTAATTTCTGACCTTATAAGCGGTAAGGTAATATTTTAGGTTTTTGAAGAATATAGCCGCTGAAGCTATAATTAAATTTTTTACTGAAAAAACTCGTATATCACGGCTCGTAATGCAAGAACCTGCCCTGGCAATTAATAAAGGTTTTTGCTATTAGTAAATTTTTTATCTTTAAATCAAATCGATTATGGTTCTTTCATAACGATCCATAATCTACTCAAACAGTTTCCATTAAAAAATTTAATCATACCTTCAGCTTGTTTGAAATCGATTTGTTTCAAAAGGCTAAAATGTTACGCGCCAAGTTGTTTTGTATACATACACAGGTTATATTTATACCTTATTCAAAATTCGACGTTGAACGTTGGACGTTCGATGTTCATCTCTTAATGTTTAAAGCTCCTCTGGCCTGTATAAACCATTGTGACACCTGCCTCATTGCAGGCTTCGATGGATTGATAATCGTTTATAG
>CAYYMU010000151.1:0-5597 GCA_964472445.1 uncultured Desulfobacteraceae bacterium | reverse complement strand
AAATGAGCGACCCGCCCGCCTCGCCTGAGCGAGATAACAAAAGAACGAAGAGCATTGAGTATGTCTCGCGATGGCGGGCAGGAGCGATATCCACATTCGATGTTCGATGTTGAGCGTTCGATGTTCGATGTTCATCTTTTTCATGCAAAACAAATCCCCTCTGGGGATAGCCAAAGCCTGGTCGTCTGGGCCCGGATCTTTACTTTGTGCCTTTGTGCCTTTGTGCCTTTGCCCCTCTGTGCCTGAATAGTTATATGATAACAAAAAAAATATCCGTGATAATCAGCGTAGATCGGTGGCTGAGGAATTACAATCTTGATTAATTCGTAAAAATCTCAGGAACAGACAACTGCAAGAGCCTGCAGGACTGGTTGAATTTTAAGCCGGTGTTCCGGCGGTATCATCAGAGCAGGTATTGAAATGTTTGGAATTAGATTGTTTTTTTCGCATTGCAGAGAACCCTCCCTGCATTTCTGACAGGCTTCGCCTGATTCAAGAAAAAGCAGCACATCAGTCAAATTTCCAAAGCAGCCATTTGAATCAATGCTTTCAATATACTGCATGAACACATTGTTCACAGTAAGAATAAACTCATCAACCTCGGCATAACCCTTTTCCCTGCAACTGTGTTTTGAAACAAAACATCTGCATCCAAAAGGCCTTGCACTGTATATGGGGCACAACCTGTCTTTTAAAATCGGGCACTCTTCCTGTGAAAAAGGGTTCTCCTCGTCAGGAATATCCTTTCCTGCAATAGACAACTCAGCAAGTCTGTTGATAGTCATACATGGTTGAAATCGTTTTTTATTCAAATTATTGCGAATACTGTCAAATAAATCTGTTTTTCTGTCTGATATTAAACACTCAACAATTCTGTATCCCTCGAGTGTTGTCAACGTAACATTCCGGGTACAGCAGCTATCGCAACATTTTTTGCAAGCCACATCAAGATTACGCGCAAAATCATCATAAATTTTATAAATTTTTTCAAGGACATCCAGTTTTTTATTTAAATCCATTTGCAATCCTATAATATTCTTAACGTAAACACTCTTATCAAAGAGCTTGACTTGAGATGAACCACTGATTAGTTTTGAAGATATCAAAAATCATGTTTCAATGTCATTAACTCAGACAATTTTATTATTGATAACCACGAAGAACACGAAGGATTTTTTCTTTATCTTCGATTACTTCGTGTTCTTCGTAGTAAAAATATCGCAGTACGCTCCATATAACATTCTCAAGTTAATTTTGTTGAATTATGATTTACCTGTTTGAAAATCTAATTCGTCCTCTCAGCATTTAAAAACTTATACTTAACATTTTTTAAAAAAATATTATACGGGAGATATTTTGAAAAGCAAAGTCTATTTTATCGATTTAAGAACCAGCTATCAGGAAAATATGCCGCAAAAAATCGCAAGGCTTCTTAAAACAGCCGGCATTTCAAAAATCATCAAAAAAAGAGATCTTGTCGCAGTCAAACTGCATTTTGGAGAACTGGGCAACACTGCCTTTATCCGTCCTGTATATATTCGCAGTATAGTGGAAATTTTAAAAAAAAATGATGCTGTTCCTTTTTTGACAGATTCCAATACACTTTATGCAGGGACCAGAAGCGATTCTCCAAGTCATCTTATAACTGCCATTAACAATGGATTTGCCTATAGTGTAATTAATGCGCCTGTAATTATTGCTGATGGATTAAGAGGGCAGAGCGATACCAGTGTAACTATAGGCCAGAAAAACTTTAATAAGGTCTATATCGGATCAGAAATAATAAATGCAGATTCTTTATTATCGGTAGCCCATTTCAAGGGTCATGAGCTTTCTGGATTTGGAGGCACCATAAAAAATATTGGTATGGGATGCGCTTCACGAAGGGGTAAACTGTCTCAGCATTCAACTGTAGCGCCGAAAGTAAAAAGAAAAAAATGTGAAGGCTGTGGAGATTGTATCCCTCATTGTCCCCAACAGGCTATTTCTCTGGTAAAAGAAAAGGCAGTAATTGACCCTGAAAAATGTATAGGCTGCGGGGAATGCATCATTATCTGCCCAAACAGTGCAATACAAATACAGTGGAATCAAAACATACCTGTTTTTATGGAAAAAATGATCGAATATACAATGGGTGTTTTAAAAAACAAGAAAAACAAAGCGCTGTTTCTGAATTTTATTACAAATGTATCTCCTGCATGTGACTGTCTGGCGCATAATGATGCGCCAATAGTCAGGGATATCGGGATAGTCGCGTCAAAAGACCCTGTTGCCATTGATCAGGCATCGGCTGACCTTGTAAACAGAGAACAGGCTCTTCCAGGATCGTGTCTTAAAACCGGTCTGAAGCCGGGTGAAGATAAATTCAGGGCATTATACCCGCAAGTAGACTGGGGGATACAGCTCGAATATGCTGAAAAAACAGGGCTCGGAACACGCGATTATGAACTTGTCACGGTTTGATGACGTCGTAAAAAGTCCCACTATGCCGCTCTGCGGCACTTGAAATTAGAATAACTTTGAGCAATCAGTCTTGATGAACTTGTAAAAAGTAAAATTTGTTCGCTCTGTGAGCATTTTTGGGATTCAGTTTAATTCAGGTTCAAATAATTTATACGGATTTTGGGCTTATGTTTGAGTTGACATGCTGGTTCAAATTTATATATAAAATTAATTTGAATGTTGTTTTTTTGTGTGTGGCTTCACATTTGATGGCGTCGTAAAAGGTAAGATTTGTTCGCTCTGTGAGCATTTTTGGGATTCCAAAACTGCTCAATGTCGCTTACAAATGACTTTTTACGAAGCCATCATATTTTACTTGTTGCTAACTTAATCGATTACAATAAGGAGAAAAATAATGGGAGAAAAGCATGACAAGTCTTTAATCCTCTGGTTCGATGATATTGGAATTAAAGATGTCCCAATGGTTGGAGGAAAAAATGCCTCTCTTGGCGAAATGTATAAAAATCTTACAGTCAGGGGGGTTGCTGTGCCACATGGTTTTGCTATTACAGCATATGCATATCAACATCTTCTTAAAAGCGCAGGCATCGAAAATACAATAAAAGATGCTCTGGATGGTTTGGATACGCACGATATGCAAAATCTTCAGGAACGCGGCAAAAAGGTTAGGGATATTATCCGTACAGCCGAATTCCCGGATGATCTAACTCAGGCTATTCTTGAAGCATACAAAAAAATGGAAGATGAATATGGCCCGAATGTAGATGTGGCGGTTCGTTCCTCCGCTACCGCTGAAGACCTGCCGGATGCCTCTTTTGCAGGACAGCAGGAGACATTTCTGAATATTCAGGGAACTGATGCCCTGATTGATAACTGCAAAAAATGTTTTGCCAGTCTGTTTACAAACAGGGCTATTTCCTACCGCAAGGATAAAGGCTTTGGGCAGCTTGATGTATATTTATCAATAGCAGTCCAGAAGATGATTCGCAGTGATTCTGCTTCATCAGGAGTTTTATTTTCAATTGACACTGAAAGCGGTTTTAAAGATGCAGTCTTTATTACCGGTGCATGGGGCCTTGGCGAAAACGTTGTTCAGGGTGCGGTCAATCCAGATGAATATTATGTATTCAAACCAACTTTAAAACAGGGCAAACGTCCTATAGTAGGTAAAAGGCTGGGCAGCAAAGAAATTAAGATGATTTATGAGTCAGATCCAGACGCGAAAGAACCTGTCAGGAATATTGATACTACACCTGAGGAAAGAGGACGTTATGTGCTTGATGATGATGATATTCTCAAGCTTGCCGAATGGGCATGCATAATTGAAGATCATTATGGAAAAGCCATGGATATTGAATGGGCTAAGGATGGAGATGGAATAAACATAGGAACAGCCGGACTTTTTATCGTCCAGGCAAGGCCGGAAACAGTGCATTCTCAGGCGTCTAAGACAGTTGTTGAAACTTATGTTCTTAAGGAAAAAAGCAGGGTAATCGTTACAGGCCAGGCCGTAGGAACTAAAATCGGCCAGGGCACGGCACATGTTATTGAAGAAGCGGCTCAGATTCGTGAATTCAAAAAAGGCGAGGTGCTGGTTACCGACATGACAGATCCTGACTGGGAACCGATAATGAAAATAGCCGGCGCTATTGTAACTAACCGCGGCGGAAGGACATGCCATGCAGCGATTATTTCCCGTGAGCTGGGCATCCCATGCGTAATAGGAACTGTAAGCGGATCAAAAATTATCAAAACCGGCGAAGAAATTACTGTCTCCTGCGCAGAAGGAGAGAAAGCAAAAATATATGAAGGGCTTTTGAAATTTGAGGTTGAGCAATTTAACCCCGATAATATCCCTGCAACCAAAACAAAAATCATGATGAATGTCGGCAACCCTGAAAAAGCATTTAGTGAAAGCCAGATACCTAACGAAGGTGTAGGTTTGGCAAGAGAAGAGTTTATAATAAATTCCCATATTGGAATTCATCCGCTGGCCTTGTATAATTTTGATGATTTAAAAATTGAGGCAAATGCCGGTGACAGTAAAATTGCATCCATTGTTAAAAAAATCGAATCTATGACAAGTGCCTATACTGGAGACAAGAAACACTTTTTTATCGACAGACTTGCCGAAGGTGTTGGCCGGATCGGAGCTGGTTTTTATCCCAAGGATGTAATTGTGCGTTTGTCTGATTTTAAAACCAACGAATATGCCAATCTGGTTGGCGGCAGCCTGTATGAACCTGTAGAAAGCAATCCAATGATCGGATGGAGGGGCGCCTCAAGGTACTATGACGAAAAATACAAACCTGCATTTGAACTTGAATGCAAGGCTCTGTTAAAAGCCCGTAATGACATGGGCCTTACCAATATTAAATTAATGGTCCCGTTCTGCAGAACTCCTGAAGAAGGAAGAAAAGTAATCAAGGTTATGAAGGAATTCGGACTTGTCCAGGGTGAAAATGATCTTGAGGTATATGTGATGTGCGAAATTCCAAGCAACGTAATTTCTGCAGATGCCTTCTGCGATGTCTTTGACGGGTTTTCAATAGGCTCCAATGATTTAACCCAGCTTACCCTTGGGCTGGATCGCGATTCAGATCTTGTTTCCCATATATTTGACGAGAGAAATGAAGCTGTAAAAACCATGGTGCGCATGGTGATTGATGTTGCCAAACACAGAGGCAAAAAAATAGGCATATGTGGCCAGGCTCCAAGTGATTTTCCTGAATTTGCCACATTCCTCGTTGAATGCGGCATCGATTCCATAAGTCTGATTCCTGATACTGTAATTAAAACAAGATTTGCTGTAGCAGCAAAAGAAAAAGAATTGGGCATCAACGTTAATTAAAACGGTAAAAGTATAAAAATTTCATATCAGGGGAAAGGCTTGTTTAATGTCTTTCCCCTGTTTTTTTAGTTAAGTGAATAAGACAAAAAAATTAAAGGACCCGCAATTTATTATCCCTTAGAAAAAAAGGATCATCTCCAGATTAGTTGTAGTTAATTAAGACAAAATAAGTGGGCTATTTCCAATTGAGCAGGTGTGATCCCAGAGGATTCAAGGATTCGAGTAAAATGCTAAAGAATTACAAAGAGTTGAAAGTCTGACAAAAGTCATACAAACTCTGTTT
>CAYYMU010000150.1:0-5638 GCA_964472445.1 uncultured Desulfobacteraceae bacterium | reverse complement strand
CTTTAATAAAATTGAAACGCCGAAGGCGTACCTTAATTCGACGTTGGAAGTTCGACCTGCCCGCAACGCTCTCGCTTGCGAGGCGGACGGGTGTTCGATGTTCGACGTTCCTTTAGAGATTTGAAGGTCTGGCAAAAATCAATGCCCCTCTGTGCCTGAGTAATTATATGATAACAAAAGAAAAAATATCCGTGATGATCAGCGTAGATCGGTGGCTGAGTAATTACATATAAAGCAGCCCTGTCAAAAGTTATGACAAGGCTGCTTTACCATCATGTTTCTATTATATAATTTTATTTTGCGGATTTTTGTTTTTGTAAATTATCACAAATTCCATCACCATCTGCATCTACATAGTTAGGTTTTGCATTGCCTGACCTGTTAACGGCGCCCTTACCATCCCTGGGTCCTCCGCGAAAGCCCTTGCCTTTAGCCAGATGACGTGCGCCAAAACCCTTGCCATCCCTGCGACCGCTTTTACCCAATCTGGTTCTGGCATTATCACAGATTCCATCGCCATTTGCATCTGTAAAATTGGGTCCTCTCTGTACTTCTGTAGCCTTTTTCCCTGTATCATTCGCTCCTTTAGTGCTATCGGCTGCATATGCAAAAGAAACAGCCATCATTATACAAAGACTCAAGACTGCTGATTTAACTAAGTTTTTCATTTTTTTCCTCCTTATTGTATTAGGTTATTTATCAGCCTTTCAATTACTAATACAATCCGAAGGCTATTTTTCTTTCATTTTTTTTTTAGCGCATACAACATGCAATAAACTTTTACCGTAATCACTCGCTCACCGATCTACAATGAAATAAGATCTCCAGCTCCGCTCTAAATGACAATATTGGTGCATTCTCGAACGGCCTCCTATCAGCGGTTAATTCAGTTTAACCTTGAACGCGGATACCTGTATTTAAACCTATCTGTGCTCATCCTCCAAAGGCGGACAAGTCTGTGTAAATCTGTGGCTGAATAATCACCTTTTATTCTTATGGCTTAAATGACGGTTTCCGTGTTGATATCTTCTCCCTTTCCATGGTCGAATTCCATTGGCGACAAATTGATTTTTTTCTTTCATTTTTCCAACAATTTTTATCTTAAGACCTTCAGCAGGTTCGAGCCGGCCTCGCCAAACAGTATCAGAAATATCAATTACCCAGATATTGTTCTGTAAATCTTTGATTTCTATGTTTTTCTCAGAAATAATCCTGGTAATTGTGCCGGCAAGCAAACCCTGCTCCGGCGATATCCAAACTCTTTGTTTGCGCTCCTGAAGCTTTCTGTAAAAAGAAACATTTTCCTGAAAAACCCTTTCCAGCCTTTCAGGCAGACTGGTTGAGTATAAAAGTCCGCCGCCAATAATTGAAAGGACAATGCTTGACAATATTACCCATATTGCAGCATGCCGGTATCCATGCTCAGTGCGTCTGAAATAATAAAAAGCAAAACCTGTAAACCCAAGCAAAAAAATCAGCCAGAAAAACGGAATTACCAGCAGCACAAATTTTATAAAACTGTGGCTAAGATTCTTATATAAATCCCATTCAGCAGATCTTAACTGAAAGATGGCAACAGCGCTTGCAATACTTCCAAACAGAATTGACAAACCAAATACAGTCCATATCACAGAACGTCTTAACACAAACCGCTGCTTACTATATGGGCGCACTTTGTCTTTCTTAATTTTCTGTAGAATATCTTTGCTTATATCAGTCATGATTTTATATTAGAATTTAAAGTTTATAACGCCTGACTATCTTTTTGAAACTCGCTTTTGCTCTGTTAATCTGTGTTGCCACTGTCCCAGGAGGCTTGCGCAGAATATCACTTATCTCATTATAGCTTTTATCTTCAAGGTACCGAAGAACAAGTATTTCACGATATTTATCAGGAAGCATGGCAAGAGCCTCTCTTATTTTTTCAGCATTTTCAAGACTTTCATACTCTCCGTTGGTTTCGGTTTTATCGCTTATAGAGTCAATGAGATTTGCTTTATCTTCAATATTCAAAGGTATTACTGCTAAACGAAGTTTGTTTTTACGGTACTGATTTATAATTTCATTATGAGCTATCCTATAAATCCAGCTTGAAAATTTAAGTTTCTGATTAAAACCGTTGAGATTTTGATATGCTTTTATGAATATTTCCTGCAATATATCTTCTGCTTCTTCGTGGCTTACATTTGTCAGCCTGTTAATGTAGCGCAATATTTTTGTTTCATACCTTTTCATCAAATAATAAAAACAATCCTGATCCTTTAGTGAAAGTTGAACCAGTTGCTCATCAGGTATGTTTTCATATTTATTCATCTAAGATAAATCTTTATTCTTAATCTTCTATAATCTTGACTAATCAATAAGGGGCAAACAATATTCCAATGGACATCCCCCATTCAGGCCTTTGCATACTGAAAAGTCATATTTTAGAAATTTATAATTCACAATTTGACACCAAGCATTTCCGCCTTCTGTTTGATAGATCAGGATTTGAGAATTGTTCTTTTCGGGAAAATTGCTATCCACTGTAAGCCTCTCCATAAAACGAGTGATTCAATTCCTTGTCTTCCTTGTTTTCATCAAAATTTCTGATAGATTGACACCTAAGTTGAGCCATTTCTTTCCTTATTTAGCCATTCTAAAACGTCTGCTTTCAATTCTTTCGCAAACTCAATAAGTTCATCAGCATCATGTCCTGTAACGCCTCCAACATAGTCATATTCCACGATATTTCTCTTGGATCGGCATGAATCCAGATATATTGCATCGGCATTTCGCTTTTCCCCAAGTATTAAAGGCAATGCCTGAATGGTGCGGTAGTGCTGCAATGTTTTTTCTGCCTTGAAACCTTCAGCATAGAGAAGGATAGTACATAGCTTGAGTGCAGCATTGTATGCAATTCCAAACCGCCAGTCATCGGAGATGCTTCCCTTTGCATCTTCCAAATCACGCTCAACGATCATAAGCAAATTCTCGATCTCTTCTGCGCTGGTTTTATGCCTGCGTAACCAGCCATTATCAACCCATTGATTCAAGCTCATTTTTATTTCCTATTATAAAGATTTTAGGCTTTTCAAGTACCTGAGTGATGAAGTGGGCTCTGTTTGTTTTTCGTTTGATAAATTCATTTACACTTAAAACATAGGGGTTGATTTCTCTGCCAATATGCTCGGGCACTCCTGATAGCATGCCGGTTAATTTCCTCAACCCCAGTTTCCCAATGACCATTAGATCGACATCGCTTCCGGCCGTTTCATCATGGAGGGCAATGGATCCGAATACAAAAGCTATGCTGATATCTGAATCCTGTCTTAATGCATTTTTTAGAATATCCACTAAACCGATTGTCTTCAGGACAAGGCTCCGAATATCAGGATAAAGAGGATGCTCCTTGTTGGCCCGATAGTAAAGGCGGTTTCCATCTTTTCGCTTTTTTACCAGGTCCAGACGCAACAGTTTTTTCAGTTCTGTTTGTATCGTTCCTATGGCATATCCCGAACGCCTTTCAATCTCACGCATGTGCAACTCTTCGTCACTTGTTCCGAAGAGCAGACGAAATATCTCTGCCCGGATCTTAGATGATAATATTTCCGCTAAAATATTCATAATGTATGCCTATATCATACAATTGTATGGTTATGCAATACAATTAGATTAAAGTTCTTCACGAAACGAGACCTTTGAAAAATGTTCAATTTTGCTCAAGTTCAAGGAAGGTGACCAAATTTTAAATCAGGTTTAAACGTAGGAATACATTGAGTATTGCGAGGCTTAAAATTTGAGTTTACCCCGTAGCTCCGGCAGATGGTACTGGGGCCTGACGCAGTAATTGGGCAAAAGGGGAGGTTTTGCAAAGGTCTCGAAACACTTGATAAAACGAAATAGATCTTTCTCTCTCAATCAAGGCATGTTCACGAAGAATATTGAGTTTCTGAGGCAATTGACAAGTGAACAATTCGCACTCATGCGTGCGCAAAGCAGGCCAGTTCCAGCAACTTTTTACGAATTGGTTTTGCATACTGAAAAGTCATATTTTAGAAATTTATAATTCACAATTTGACACCAAGCATTTCCGCCTTCTGTTTGATAGATCAGGATTTGAGAATTGTTCTTTTCGGGAAAATTGCTATCCACTGTAAGCCTCTCCATAAAACGAGTGATTCAATTCCTTGTCTTCCTTGTTTTCATCAAAATTTCTGATAGATTGACACCTAAGTTGAACGATTTTTTGCAGGGGTTGGCATAAAATCATGGGTGCTGTACAGATATATTGAAATTAAGATCGCACAAATTTCATCAGCAAAGAATAGTCATGATCGTCAGCTGCTTTTAATGCTTCAATATACCGTTTTCTGGTCTCACCTTGCTTTATAATGCTTGCACTTCCCCATGTAAAAACAGGTTTTTTAAAAATCTTTTCGAGTATCAGATCTGCCATTAGTCTTGCATGTCGCCCATTACCGTTTGGGAATGGGTGGATACATACCAAACGATGATGAAAGCGTACCGCAAACTCATCGGGCGTGAATGTTTTAAATTCGGTCCATGCTTTTGCATCATCGCAGAGTTTCTTGAGTTCGACAGCTATCTCCTGCCAATTAATCCCGATGTTTTTATTGCTTTTTCTAAAGTTACCGGCCCATTTCCAGACATTACCAAACATTTTTTTGTGTAGCAGGCATATAAAATCTTCGTTAAAAAAATCTGTCTTTTTAAGGCGTTCTGCCCATAAGTATGCCTGACTGATATTGTCATGTTCCCATCGGTCAAGCTCTGCTCGAGTTGTAATATGGGTAAGCAGAAGTCCTTCTGTTTCATCAGGTTCTAAAGGCGTGGCACCTTCCGGGTAATCAATAGTCATTTAACATCCCACAATGACTTTGGCATTGTCTGAATCAGTTCTTCTACAGTATTATCAAAAGCCTTCTTTTTTTCTTTTTCAGACAATCCTTGCTCTTCAAGTAACATAGTATGAGAAACCCGCATCATTCGTTTCTTTACAACGAGGTTTGCCTGTTTTTTTATTGTATCCTGCAGGCTGGTTTTCGGAACAAGTCCATAAACGAATATGCAGTCCAAAGCCTCGGCAGCACGATGCATAGTTCTTAAGGTCACGTTCCCGGCGACCTCATCATGCTCGATGCGTGTGATGCGCGACTTGTTAACTTCGAGCCGTTGTGCAAACTGCCTCCCGTTTATCCCCAATGCGTTACGGACGGCACATATCCAGCCTTTTTGTGGCGGAATAATTGTTTTTAAAATTTTGAAGCGGTTTAGCGTGGAGCTTAACTGCTCAATAATCAGTTTTTTTTGAAAAGTTTTCATAGTAATAAATACATTATGGGTAAGAATAGTTTATAAATATATGAATATTAAATAACATTTTGTCTATACATATATGCCCAATATATAATTTATTGTTTATATATGTATAAATACTATTTGTCAACCTACTTATACCGATGATTGAAACCCATATCGCCTGATATCGAGAGACAAAACAAAGAGGAGCTATTCAGGATTGGTAAGTATGAGGCATTATAAGGCGGCGTTCTTCAGTTCAATTACCCCGTCAAGTTATAAACGGATCATCTCCCGATTAGTTGTAGTCAATTCTTGCTCGCCTCTGGCGAGAAGC
>CAYYMU010000149.1:0-5702 GCA_964472445.1 uncultured Desulfobacteraceae bacterium | reverse complement strand
CATTTAAAATTAATAATTTTTTATGTATTCCTACGTTTAAACCTGATTTAAAATTGGGTCGCCTTCCTTGCACTTGAGCAAGATTGAACATTTTTCAAAAGGCTCACAGGAACAAAACAAAGTGAATTAAACTATGAAGGACACGAAGAAATCGACAACTAATGTCTATCTTGTGTCCTTCATGGTTGTTATATATATGACTTTCAAATAACTCAACTGTAATTTTTGCCGCTTATCACAACAGTTATAATTAAATTAAAACCAGAAAAAACTCATGTATAACAAATCGTAAACAAAGAACCAGCCATAATAAAAACAACAATTGTGCTAATGATTTAATCTTTTATTAATAACAATATATCAACAGGTTCTTTGCTAACGATTTTTAATACATTCAAACAGTTTTCTAATTTTAATTTAATCATAACTGAAGACTTATTGCTCAAAAGTTATTCTGGTTTCAAGTACTACATAGCGGCATAATGCAGCTTTTTACGAATTCATTAACTATACAAAAAAACTACTTTTCTTGATTTGCCTGGAACTTTGCATATTTTCTGCGAAAACGCTCAATACGACCGGCCGTATCTATAAGCTTCTGTTTGCCCGTAAAAAAAGGATGGCATTTTGAGCATATTTCAATTCGAATATCCTCTTTAGTACAGCCAACCTCAATAACGTTTCCACACGCACATTTTATTGATGTTTCATAATATTCAGGATGAATATCGGCTTTCATGTTTTTAAACCCCCTGTTAAATTTATTCTATGAATTCATGGCATCCAAAAATGCCTTATTATTTTTTGTTCTACTCATCTTTTCAAGCAAAAATTCCAAACTGTCAACAAAATTTAATGAAGAAAGAACTTTTCTTAAAATCCATACGCGTGAGAGTACCCCCTTATCAAGAAGCAACTCTTCTTTACGCGTTCCTGATTTCTTGATGTCAATCGCAGGAAACAGCCGTTTATCAGCGAGTCTTCTATCTAATGCAAGTTCCATATTTCCTGTGCCTTTAAATTCTTCAAAAATAACTTCATCCATGCGGCTTCCTGTATCAATTAATGCAGAAGCAATAATAGTAAGACTTCCGCCCTCCTCAATATTTCTGGCCGCTCCAAAAAAACGTTTTGGACGCTGAAGTGCATTTGAATCAACCCCGCCTGATAAAATCTTGCCACTTGGCGGTATAACAGAATTATAAGCCCGCGCAAGCCTGGTTATACTGTCAAGAAGTATAACCACATCCTTCTTGTGTTCCACCAATCTCTTTGCTTTTTCAATAACCATTTCCGCCACCTGAATATGCCTTTCAGCCGGCTCATCAAATGTTGAACTGATAACTTCTGCTTTAACCGATCTCTCCATATCGGTAACCTCTTCAGGACGTTCATCAATCAAAAGCACAAACGGAATAATGTCCTTGTGGCTTGCAATAACACTGTTGGCAATACTCTTAAGCAACATCGTCTTTCCTGATCTTGGCGGCGAGACAATCAATCCTCTCTGGCCAAATCCAATAGGAGTCATAAGGTCCATGATACGCATTGAATAATTGTCAGAAGCACTTTCAAGCTCCATCTTTCTATCTGGATAAAGTGGAGTCAGGTTGTCAAAAAGTATTTTATCTCTGGCTTTTTCAGGATCTTCATAATTAACAGCCTCGACCTTTAATAATGCAAAATAGCGCTCGGTTTCCTTTGGCTGCCTGATCTGTCCAGATACTGTATCCCCTGTTCTTAGATTAAATCGACGTATTTGCGATGGCGATACATATATATCATCAGGCCCGGGCAAATAGTTATAATCAGGCGCTCTTAAAAATCCAAAACCATCGGGAAGTATCTCCAGCGTACCTTCTCCGAATATCAGTCCGTTTTTTTCAATCTGTGCCTGAAGCAACGCAAAGATAAGTTCCTGCTTTCTCATTCCTGCGGCGCCTTCAATTTTAAAGGTACCTGCCATCTCTGTAAGTTCATTTATCTTTTTGTCTTTTAGTTTAACTACGTTCATTAAAGGTTTACCTTTCAACATATTTTATCCTTTTTGCTTTTGATAGATATAATAATTGCTATGGAATGGCGTTATGAGGCTTTTCCCAGATTATTCTTATTTTATATTATCTGCTTATAAACCATGACAGCTTAAATCTAAAGGGTTTGAAGATATTTTCAACGGGTCTGTTGAAACACAATCTTAACCCTTTGAAAACTTATATTTTTGTTCGAGTTTAAGAAGGACGGAAATTTCAACTGCAGGAATACATTGAAATTTTTAATTAAAAACTCAAAATTATATTTAAGCCTGACGCCCCGCTGACAGAGGAAGCAAAAGAAGACTTTTTTTAAATAGTCTCAAAATGAGACCTTTGCGAAACCTCCCCTTTTGCCCAATTACTGCGTCAGGCTAAAATTTTAAGCCTCGAAATACTCAATGTATTCCTACGTTTAAAATTTTTACCTTCCTTGAACTTGAACAAAATTGAACATTTTTCAAAAGTCTCAAAAGAGGATTGAATCCAAAGGTCTCAAATGCAGAAATTAATGAGGTCTCGTTACACCAGGCGAACTTAATGCCCTAAATTTAAAATCATAGTATATCACAGCTTTCTTGTTTGTCAAGCTCTTTCAGATCCTTTTACATATTTTTGAATCTGCTCCCTGTAAAAACATTCAACTGCCTGTTTCATCTGAACAAGTGAACCATCATTTTTTATCATAAATCCAGCTTTATTCGCCTTATAATCATCCGGCAGTTGATGTTTCAAGAAGGCTTCAGCATCTTTCTTTGAAACATTATCTCTCTTAATAAGCCTTTTTACGCACAATTCATGGCCGGCAATCACAGTAATAACCATATCAAAACGATTCTCCAGGCCCAGCTCAAAAAGAAGCGGCACCTCTACCAGCACAACAGAAACGCCGGCATCTTCAGCTTCGGCTATTTGAAAATCCATTATTTTTATTATTTCAGGATGTATAAAACTCTCAAGCGCCTTTTTTGCAATCCTGTCATTAATTATAATTCTTCGCAACTTTTGTCGCTTTAAACCGCCCTCTTCGGTTAATACATTTTTACCAAAATACTTAATTATCTTATTGTAAGCCAAAGAGTCCTGCTTAACGGCTTCTCTTGCAATAATATCCGAGCTGATGACCTTCAGTCCGAGATCTCTGAAACAATTACATACAGATGTCTTGCCAGAACCAATGCTTCCTGTAACAGCAATTTTAAGCATAAATTTCACCAGACCTTAAGCTAAAGACTATGAACATCGAACATCGAACGTCCAACATCGAACCCTGGTCGCCTCTGGCGCCGCCGAAGGCGGGTAAACATCGAATGATGAAATCGCTCCTGCCCGCCATTGCGAGACATACTCAATGCTCTTCGTTCTTTTGTTGTCTCGCTCAGGCGAGGCGGGCGGGTCGCTCCGTCAGTTTATAAAATAGCAGAATACCTTATTCAAAATTCGACGTTGGATGTTCGATGTTCATACCCTTTTGACACAATTAACAAGTTGTTTTTACAGTACCGCATAGCGGCATAATCTAGCTTTTTACGAGGGCATCATTTTTGCCAGACCTGCAAATTTCTATATGTTTTTATTTTGCTTTGTGCCACTGTGCCTTTGCCCCTCTGTGCCTGAGTAGTTACTTTTAAATTTTGAAAGTCCCATCTACAGTTAAATTCGTGACTTTTTACGAATTTATTAATATATGATATATTAATCTTATGAATCAAATTATTTCAAATATTATTTCAAATATTATCCCCAAAACAGAAAATGCATATATTGTAGGCGGCTGTGTAAGGGATCTGCTTTTAGGGCTGTCTCCGGTAGATTACGACATCGCTGTTTCGGGAGATTCAAAACAGTTTGCAAAAGATATTGCCTCTAAAATATCCGGCAAAATTATCCATATGGGAAAACCCGGGCAAACGATACTGCGCGTGGTCTCAGGTGATAAAATTTTTGATATTTCATCAACGAATAATGCCTCGATTAAAGATGACCTGAATAAAAGAGATTTTACTGTTAATGCAATAGCATATTCCTTATCTTCAAACAAAATTATCGACCCGCTTGGAGGTGTACATGACCTTGAAAATAAAAAAATTCGCATGGTTTCGCACCGGGCATTCATAAAAGATCCAATCCGAATGATAAGGGCATACAGACTAAGCGCATCACTTGGTTTTAAAATAGATAATAAAACTGTTTCAGCAATTAAAGAAAATGCCGATCTAATTAAAAGTTCAGCAGGGGAAAGAATAAATGCAGAATTTTTTAAGATACTCAAATCAACCAACTCGTTCCAGTATGTATCCCAGATGTCTGAGTCTGGACTTCTTTTAAAAATTTTTCCAGAGCTGCAGGAATTAAAAGGATGCTCTCAAAATAAATATCATGCTTATGATGTTTTTGAACATACAATGAGGGCATTTGACTGCCTTGAAAAAATTCTTAATGATTGTTCAGAGTACATAGCAAAAACATACAGACGGAACATAAAACAGCTTGATAAAAAATATATTCTAAAATTTGCAGTTCTTCTGCATGATATTGGAAAGCCAGATGCCCTGACTCTTGATGCTCAGGGAAATATTCATTTTTACGGACATGCCCAAAAAGGAGCTAACAAGGCAAACAGAATCAGCAGAAGGCTTAAACTTTCAAATGCTGACAGGTATTATACAAATTTTATTATCAGCAACCATATAAGACCTTTATTTCTCTTTATATCGTACCAAAAAAAGATATTAACGAAAAAAGGAATGACCAGATTCTTTATAAAATATGGTAATAACACACCTGCCCTGCTTCTTCATACAATCGCCGATATTCAAGGAAAAGGGAACAAAGAAAATGCAAGAGACGCAGCATTTATCGAATTTGCAAAAAACATGCTCCACGATTTTTTTTCTGATTTTATGACCATAAAAACTAAGCCCTTGCTTATAACAGGCAACGACCTGATTAATGAATTAGGACTGACACCATCTCCTTTGTTTAAAAAAATTTTAAAAATCGTTCAGGAAGAAAGGTTGTCTAATAAAATCAGCACCAGGCAGGAAGCCCTGATGCTGGCAAAAGAAGTTTTGCGCGATCAACTTTGATGTATTTGTGAAAAGCTGAATTATGCTGCTATGCGGCACTGTAGACAAAAATAACTTGTCAATCGTATCAAAGGGTATGAACATCGAACACCCGTCCGCCTCGCAAGCGAAGCGTTGCGGGCAGGTCGAACGTCCAACCCTGGTCGCCTCTGGCG
Source organism: uncultured Desulfobacteraceae bacterium (assembly GCA_964472445.1). Taxonomy (GTDB): domain Bacteria; phylum Desulfobacterota; class Desulfobacteria; order Desulfobacterales; family ETH-SRB1; genus CAYYMU01. The sequence continues at coordinate 425 of CAYYMU010000149.1, read as the reverse complement.
CCGCCGAAGGCGGGTAAACATCGAATTTTGAATAAGGTATTCTGCCTTTTAAAAGATGAACATCGAACATCGAACGTCCAACATCGAATTTTGAATAAGGTATTCTGCCTTTTTATAAACTGACGGAGCGACCCGCCCGCCTCGCCTGAGCTAAACGACAAAAGAACGAAGAGCATTGAGTATGTCTCGCGATGGCGGGCAGGAGCGATTTCATTTTTGATGTATTCGTAAAAAGCTGCATTATGCCGCTCTGCAGCACTTGAAACCAGAATAACTTTAAACAATCAGTCTTCAGTTATGATTAAATTAAAGCAACTATTCAGCCACAGATTTACACAGACCCGCCCGCCACTGCGAGGCACGAGCGGGCAGGTGACCGCAGATAGGTTTAAATACAGTAATTACTCAGGCACAGAGGGACAAAG
>CAYYMU010000148.1:0-5727 GCA_964472445.1 uncultured Desulfobacteraceae bacterium | reverse complement strand
TGCCGCTTAACTTCCTGATTAAGCTGCTAAGCATTCGTTCTATCTCTCGGCTTAACCCCGACTCCACTATTTTGTTGCAAGATCACTTTGTTAATTCTCCAAAAGCCGACAAGTCTGTGGCTGAACGGTTACCATGTTTTTATAAACTAATCATTGTTATGTTCTTTGCAAAGATCATGTTTTATGTTATTTATCTATTATTATGGCACATATTATATGTATAACCAATCAAAAAGGCGGCGTAGGCAAAACCACTACAGCCATTAATCTGTCGGCAGCACTCGCTGTTTCTGAAAAAAAAACACTCTTAGTTGATTGCGATCCTCAAGGCAATGCTACAACCGGCATGGGGCAGGATAAAAGTTCGATTAATAAAACTTTGTATAATGGTCTGATTGGCGAGACTGACGCAAAGAGTCTTATACTGAATACTGAAATAGATTTTTTAAAGATAATTCCTTCACGCATAGAGCTTATAGGTTTTGAGATTGAAATGATGTCTGATCTCAATCGTGAAAAAGCCTTAAAAAATCTTCTCGCTCAGATTGTTGACTCATTTGAATATATTATTATAGACTGTCCGCCATCTTTAAGCCTTCTTACTGTTAATTCTCTTACAGCTGCCGACTACATACTGATTCCTCTGCAGTGTGAATTCTATGCATTAGAAGGGCTTGGGCAGCTCCTGCACACAGTTAAACTTGTTAAACAAAGGCTTAATCCCTGTCTTGAGATTGCCGGCATACTTTTAACGATGTTTGACAAAAGAACTAATCTATCTCAACAGGTTGCCGAAGAAGCAGGAAAATACTTCAAAAATTTAATATTTAAGACCATGATTTATAGAAATGTTCGTTTGGGAGAAGCCCCGAGTTTTGGCAAGCCTATCCTGCTTTACGACGCTGTTTCAACAGGGGCGCAAAATTACTTTAATCTGGCAAAGGAGATAATGGCCGGTCGATGCAAAAAATAGAAAAAATAAAAGGGGCTGGCTCAAGTCCAAAAAAACACAGAAAATTAGCGCTGGGAAGAGGGCTTGACTCTTTATTGCCGGATATTGATCCTGTTGAGAAAAGTTCAAAAGAATATTTTCTGTGTGATGTTATGCGGATCCGTTCAAATCGATATCAGCCCCGTGTTCAGTTTTCTGAAGATGAATTGTGCGATTTGAGCAGCTCGATTAAAGCCCAGGGAATTATTCAGCCTCTTCTGGTCAGGAAGGAAGATGCAGAAGGTTATGAGCTTATAGCAGGTGAAAGGCGTCTCAGAGCCGCTAAAATGGCGGGGCTCAAAAAGGTTCCGGTTATAATAAAAGATGTTTCAGAAAAGAATCTGCTGGAAATGTCCATTGTTGAGAATATTCAGCGTGAGGAATTAAATCCCATTGAAGAGGCCGAAGCATATCATCGTCTTATGCTTGAATTCAATCTCACGCAGGATCAGGTTGCTTCGCGGGTAGGTAAAAACAGGTCCACCATAGCTAATTTTTTAAGACTTAAAAAACTGCCTGAAGAAATTAAATTCAGCATAAAGAATAATATGTTAAGCATGGGCCATGCAAGAGCTTTGCTTGGCGCCGGAACATCAGCGCATCAAAGAGCAGCATGGAAAACAGTTGTCTCAAAAGGACTGTCAGTAAGGGAAACCGAGACTCTGATAAAACGTTTGAACTCTGAAAAGAACGAAACAAAAAAACCTGAACCTGATTCAGAAACAATATACTTCAGGGAGCTTGCAGATGATTTTTCACGATGTTTAGGCTCCAGAGTGCGAATAAATAGACAAGGACAAAAGGGGAATGTTGTAATAGATTTTTATTCAAATGACGATCTTGACCGTCTGATTGGTATTTTTAAAAAAAATTGATTACTAATTCTCCTTTAAATGATAAAATTCAAAGGCTAGACCTTTTACATTAAAATATGTCTGTTCATATCATTATAGATGGTTATAATCTGATTCGCCAGTCAAACAAATTGAGTGATATTGATCAAAGGGATATACAGTCGGGCAGGGAGTCTTTGCTGGATATTCTTGCTGCGTACAAAAAAATAAAACACCACAAAATAACTGTGGTTTTTGACGGAGCCAATGCTCCTTCCTTTTTACTCCACAAAGATAAAATAAAGGGGATTAAGATACTTTTTTCCCGGCACGGAGAACTGGCTGACAGTGTAATTAAAAGAATGGCTGCTGCTGAAAAGGAAAAGGCCTTAATCGTCAGTTCGGATATGGATATTGTGGATTATGCTGAATCTCATGGCGCTGCTACGATAAGTTCTCTGAGATTTGAAGAGAAAATAACAATGTCTTCATATATTGATATTGGCGGAGCCGATATGGAACATTATAGCGGATGGATTCCTACAACCAGAAAAAAAGGCCCAAGCAGACGTTTATCAAAAAAAAAACGTCACAACAGAATCAAAATAAATAAACTTTAACAATATTTTTAACCGTTCACGGTTTACAGTTATCGGTTCACGGTTTAAAAAAACATAAGGTAGAAGATAATTGTATTAACGGTTAGCAGTTTACAGTTAACGCCAGAATTTTTTATTAAAGAGTTAATATGAAACAGATATGCGTGATTGACGGACAGGGCGGCGGTATAGGAAGTACCATCGTTAAAAAACTGAAAGATGTGTTCGGGGAAACTATTGAGATTGTTGCATTAGGAACAAATGCAATTGCAACATCACAGATGCTCAAGGCAAAAGCAAACAGGGGCGCTTCCGGAGAAAATGCAATTGTCCAAACCGTAAAAAAAGCAGATGTCATTATCTGTCCTGTGGGCATAATTATGGCTAATGCAATGATGGGGGAGGTCACACCGAAAATTGCCGAGGCAGTAGCAGGCAGCACAGTAAAAAAAATGATCATTCCTCTTTCCCGGGAGGATATTGAAATTATAGGAGTATCATCTGACCCGCTTCCGCAACTCATTGATACTCTTATAGAAAAAAACTTAAAACACTTTTTGGAAAATTGATTAAAAGATAAGGAATAAATGCCATGTGTGAAGCAGATGCTTATTTGATTAAAGGAGAAAAAAAGGAAATAATTATGAAGGCTGTTGATACTGTCGAGCCTGAAGATGAAGGTATTAAACTGACCAGCATATTTGGGGAACAGAAATTCTTAAATGCCCGCATACATTCCCTCGCTCTTGTTGACCATAAGGTTTTTTTAAAGGAATAACTGTATATATTTAATGAAAATATTAATTGCCAAGACCGCGGGCTTTTGTATGGGCGTTCGCAGGGCAGTTGAAATGGCCATGAGTGCGCCCGGCAAGATGCAAAAACCCATATATACCTATGGTCCCCTTATTCATAATCCACAGGTCATAAACCTTTTAAAGGAAAAGGGAATATACGCCTTAAATCATATGCCTGAGCATGGGGAGGGAACTGTAATTATAAGGGCTCATGGAGTTCCGCCTCAAATAAAAACCAAACTGGGAAAAGCAGGTTTTACTGTTGTTGATGCTACATGCCCTCGTGTTATTAAAGTACAGAACATAATTCATAAATATGCAAAGCTTGGTTATTCTGTAATAATTATAGGAGACAGGGATCATCCGGAGGTTATAGGCCTGACAGGCTATGCAGAAGGAAATGGATATGTTGTCAACAACATTGACGAACTTAATTCCCTGCCGATATTTGACAAAGCCATAATCGTGGCTCAGACAACTCAAAATGTTCTTTTTTTTGAAGAAGTCAAGAAATGGGCTGCTAACAAATCTCCTGATTATAAAATTTTTGATACAATATGTGATTCAACATTAAAACGGCAGGCTGAAGTCAGCCAAATGGCAGAATCAGTAGATGCTGTAATAGTCGTTGGCGGCCGCAACAGCGGTAATACGCAAAGGCTTGCTTCTGTTGCAGGCAAATCCGGCAAACCTGTATATCATATTGAATCAGAGACGGAACTTGGCCTTAAAGATCTAAAGTCAGCCAGAGCCATAGGCATAACAGCCGGCGCTTCCACGCCCAACTGGGTTATAAAAAGAGTTTACAGAGCTCTTGAGATGCTTTTCTTTAAAAAGAAACAAACATGGCATAAAATTATTTTTGCTTTTCAGCGTTTCCTGCTTTTGACAAACATCTATATCTCTATTGGTGCTGGTTGTTTGTGCTATGCATGTGCTGAACTTCATGGGATTAGAATATCTTTCTCACATATCTTTATATCAATACTCTATGTTCAATCAATGCACATATTAAATAATCTCACGGGAAATAAGGCAGACCTTTACAATGATCCGGTCAGAGCATCTTTTTATACTAAAAACAAACTGTTTCTTGTTATTTTGTCTTTGGCCGCTGGCGGTGCAGGATTGTTTACAGCCTGTACTATGGGGTTGATGCCTTTTTTATTCCTTCTTGCAATGAGTATAATGGGGCTTTCTTATAATTTAAGACTCATACCCGATAGCTTTACTTTTATGAAATACAGGAGAATAAGGGATATACCCGGCTCAAAGACCATTCTTATTGCGCTTGCATGGGGCACTGTTACTGTTCTGTTCCCTTTTTTATCTGTAGCCGAAAAAATAGATGCAGGTTCAGCATCGGTATTTATATGGTCAACATTTATTGTATTTGCAAGGACTGCATTTTTCGATATTCTTGACATGCAGGGAGACAGAATCGTTGGCAAAGAGACAATCCCTATTCTGTTGGGGGAAAAGAGTTCGCTACGCCTTTTAAAAGGCATGCTGATGTTTATTATAGCTGTTTTATTGCTGTCAGGCGCATTTCATATTATTCCCAGTCTTGGCTTTATCCTTGCAATATGTCCGGTTTCCATGCTGGTCGTTTTTTCAGCTTATGAACGGGGTTATATGCTGCCAGGCATCAGGCTTGAATTTTTAGTCGAAACCCACTTTATCCTCGCTGGAGTCCTTACCTTTTTATGGCCATACAGTAGCTTATCAGGCTGAAGGCTGTTCATTTATATAACAGGTTCTGTGCCCGACAGGAGCCGTTTAATATTGTCTGTGTGGCGAAAAAAAATAAATATTGCGGTTATAAGGGCGCATAATGTCAGGGCATTGGAACGGCTTGTTAGCCAGACAGCTACAGGCAGCACAGCCGCACCAGAAAGGGAGCCTGCGGATACACGCCTGGACAGAAATACAAACAGGATAAATGTTAAAATAGCCACAATAAATGCTGGTGGTGAAATTATCATAAAGCAGCCTGCCGCAGTTGCGACTCCTTTCCCACCTTTTTTAAATTTTGTATAAACAGGATAAAGATGGCCCAGGAAGGCGGTAAAGGCGATAATTGACAGGTAAATTTCATTGGTTAGTTTATCAGGGCCTGTTATTAGTATATATGCACAATATACTGGAACAGCTCCTTTTAAGATATCTGCCAAAAGCGTCAAAATCCCAAGGCCCGTGCCCGCAACCCGTCTGACATTTGTGGCTCCTATGTTTTTGCTTCCCTGCTGCCTTATATCTATTAAGGTAAATTTTCTGGTTAAAATAAGACCCCAGGGAATCGATCCAAGTAAATATGCAAAAACAGAAAGTGCAAAGAGTTTAAGCAGTCCCATGTATATGACCTTCTAATAAACTTGATGGAATCGTAAAAAATTATAACTGCTCAATGTCGCTAGCAAATGACTTTCAAACAACTCAACTGTAGTTTTTGCAGGTTATCGCAACAGTTATAATTAAATTAAAACCAGAAAAAACTCATGTATAAC
>CAYYMU010000147.1:0-5736 GCA_964472445.1 uncultured Desulfobacteraceae bacterium | reverse complement strand
ACAATCAAAAACTTATGTCAAATTCGTGCAAACGAGTTATTTGAAAGTCCCATTTGTTCGTTCTGTGAGTATTTTTGGGATTTAAAAATATTTTAGCCTGAAACCTCTTTTGTTATTGTATCATATACAATCCTTACAGGAATATTTTTTTCAATAGCAATTTTTTTGCAAACCTCATATTCGGGAACAACTCTTATGCGTCCGGCAGGATCTGTAATACGTTTAACACTAATCATTCCAAAGCTGGTTTCAACAGTGATCTTTTCACGTGCAAGCACTGCTCTTTTAACCTCATAATATCTTAAGCCTGATGAAGTTGTCTCAGATAAAATACGGTTTATTACTGCCTGTTTCCTGTTTCTGCTGCATAAAACCTGTATTATTGTTCCCGGCCTGTTTTTTTTCATAAAAACCGGTATCCAGTAAACATCAAGGGCTCCATCTTCAAACAGGCGATCCATTACAAACCCGAAAATTTCAGGATTCATATCATCAATACAGGTTTCTATAACAATTACGGTATCTTTTTCACTGACAAACTGATGAGTTTCCGCTGTTCCTGCAATAATCCGCAAAAGATTCGGCGCTGATTGAATTTCCTGTGTTCCGGCGCCATAACCGGTTTTTTCAATGGTCATGTCAGGTATTGCCCCATAAGATTCTGTCAGAGTGGATATAATCGCAGCTCCGGTAGGAGTTACAAGCTCACAGGCAATTCCTGAGCCATACACTGGAACTCCTTTCAGGATTTCAAGGGTAGCCGGAGCAGGCACTGGTAAAGTTCCGTGACTGCATGATACAAAACCTGTCCCGAGAGGCAGACTTGAAGCAGTTATAGTTTTAATATCAAGATATTCGAGGCAAAGAACAGATCCTACAATATCTGCTATGGCATCAATTCCACCGACTTCATGGAAATGAACCTTGTCCACAGCACAGCCGTGTATTTTTGATTCAGCATTTGCGAGTTTTTCAAAAATTTTAAGGCTGTTTTCCTTAACTGTTTCAGACAGTGAACTTTGTTCAATCAGAAACTTTATATCTGTATAATCCCGTGATGTTTCATTGTCGTTTGTATGGATATTAACACTTTTGGCTTCTATCCCATGTCTGGCAACAGATGAAACAGTTATATCAAAATCTGTTACGGCAATAGCGCGAAAAGACTCTTTAAGGAACTTTAAAGGAACCCCAAGATCAATAAGAGCGCCAAGGGTCATGTCACCGCTTATACCTGAAAAACAATCAAAATACGCTATCATGTTATGTGGGTCTCCTGGTTAAAAAACGGTTCACTGTTCACGGTTCAACGGTTCAACGGTTGGCCGGCTCTCTGATCCCCGACGCCTGATCCCTGACCCCTTGAATGCAGTCTGATTATCTCAAGCAAAAGCCGGGTTGTTTTTACCATATCATCAAGCTTTATTGACTCGCGAACAGTATGTATATCATGCATTCCTGTACCTAAAACCCCTGTCATAATTCCTTTCTCAAAAAATATATTGGCATCCGACCCTCCTCCGGTTGTCCTGGTAACAATTTTTTTTCCAAGATTTTCCGCGGCTTTTTGGGCTAAAAGCACAACCGGATGATTATCAGGGACATTTGTTAGAGAAAATTCTTTTTCAATATTAATATCAACGTATGGGATGCAGCCATCAGGAGAATCTTTCCCGCTTTTTTCAACTGCTTCCTTAAAAGATGACACAATTTTATTTGTGATTTTACCTAATTTTTCTTTATTGTGGCTTCTGACTTCTCCCTTGATCGTTACCAGGCCCGGCACTATGTTAGTGGCCATTCCCCCTTCGATTAAGCCGATATTACAGGTTGTCTCATGATCTATTCTGCCTGTATCAAGCCCGGCAACAGCTTTTCCGGCAAGGACGATAGCGTTAATTCCTTTCTCAGGCTCAACTCCGGCATGGGCCTCTTTTCCGTGGATCTTAAATTCAATTCGATTTGCAGCAGGAGCACGCGTTACAATGCCTTCAGTGTCTTCTGTATCCAGAGCATAACCGTACTTTGCGGTAATAAGACTGTAATCAAGATTCTTTGAGCCCAGAAGACCGATTTCTTCGCAGACGGTAAAAACAATTTCTACAGGACCATGCGGCAGATTATTTTCATGGATAGTTCTCATTGCTTCCAATAAAATAGCAATTGCGCTTTTATCATCTGCGCCAAGGATTGTTGGCCCCTTGCTGATAAAAGTTCCATCTTTTAATACCGGTGTTATTCCTTTTCCCGGTTCTACTGTATCCATATGCGCACTAAAAAGAATCGAATCTGTCTGCGCGCCTTTATCGAGAGTGTTTCCGCCGAATCTGACAATAAGATTCCCTGTATTACTTCCGGTATTCTCTCCGGCATTGTCAATCATTGTCTCAGCTCCAATAGATTCAAGTATTTTCCTGATTTCGCAGGAAACAGCTTCTTCGTTTTTTGAAACACTGTCTATTGAAACAAGATCTTTAAAGGTCTGGGCCAGTCTGTCTTTTTTTATCATTGTTCCCCGATTTTTTAATTCAAACTTATTGACAAAAAAAATTATGATAATATGATAACAAAGTTTTGATGAACTCGTAAAAATATGGACTCATCAAAAAAATGGAAGTGCGCAGCTCACTGGTGGGGCTCCCGGACTTCAAATCCGGTGTGGGGCGCTAGAACCGTCCCGGGTGGGTTCGATTCCCATGCACTTCCGCCATCTAATTTCAGAAACATTATACTTCTCACACACTTTCTTCGCAAGAAATTTGATGTTTATCCGCTGGTCAGCCGCCTCTTTTCTGCCACGTCTTCCTTGCCTGACGAAAAAATGTTGCATTCCGCAAAGGTCACAGGAGGCCACCGCTCAGGTCTCAAAGATTTATTTAAACCCGCTTTTTATTAAGGCTTCTGCCATCGGGCTGTTAAATGTTTTATTTCTGCTGCTTACGGTACTTTTTTTCTTATCCCCTTTTTTTTGTTCAGAGTGTTTAACTTTTTTTAAGCCAGTATCTTTAACAGAAGAATCCGGTTTTTCTATTTGTGATTTCATTGAAAGAGAAATCCTGTTTCTGGCAAGGTCAACTTCAAGAACAGTTACTTTTACTTTTTGCTGGACCTTTACAATATCCGCTGGATTTTTTATAAACCTGTCTGCCATCTGGCTGATATGAACAAGACCGTCCTGATGCACACCAATATCAACAAAAGCACCGAAAGCCGTGATATTTGTCACAACCCCGGGAATTTTCATTCCAGGTCTCAGGTCTTCGATTTTTTCAATACCATCGGCAAATGCAAAAGCTTCAAATTTTTCTCTTGGGTCACGTCCGGGTTTTGCCAGTTCATCAAGAATATCATTTAGTGTGGGAATTCCGACTGATTCAGTAACATATTTTGAAATATCAATTTGAGCCCTGATATCAGGTTTTTTTAAAATATCAACTACCGTAGCCCCAAGGTCTTTGGCCATGGCGTCAACAATATGGTAACTTTCAGGATGCACTGCGCTGGCATCCAGCGGGTTTTCACCGTCAACGATTCTTAAAAAACCTGCGGATTGTTCAAACGCCCTGGGACCGAGACGCGATACTTTTTTTAACTGCTTCTTGGACATGAAGGGGCCGTTTTCCTCACGATATGCGACAATATTTTTTGCGATATTGGAGTTCAAACCCGAAACATACGTAAGAAGCTGGGTACTGGTTCTGTTCAGATCAACACCAACACCGTTAACACAACTCATAACAACATCATCAAGGGTCTGTTTCAGCGCCCTCTGATCAACATCATGCTGGTACTGACCAACACCTATTGATTTTGGATCGATTTTTACAAGCTCCGCAAGGGGGTCCATCAGGCGTCTTCCGATTGATACAGATCCGCGCACCGTCAGATCATGATCAGGAAACTCTTCCCTTGCCGCTTCAGAAGCGGAATATATTGAAGCGCCGCTCTCATTGACCATTATAATCTGCACAGGCTTTGAAAAAGGAACAGTCTTGACAAAGGCTTCTGTTTCTCTGCCTGCTGTACCGTTTCCCACAGCTATGACCTCAATTTCAAATTTTTCGCACAGAAATTTTATCTTTTTGATTTCCTCAAGAGCTTTTTTTTCAGACATATGGGGATAAACAGTATCATAATGAAGCAGTTTGCCCTGTTGATCCAGACAGACAAGCTTGCACCCGGTTCTGAATCCAGGGTCTAGTCCCATAACGCGTTTTGCACCCAGCGGCGGGGCAAGCAGCAGCTGGCGAAGATTATTCGCAAAAATTTTTATCGCTTCTGTATCAGCCTTTTCTTTTGAGTTAAGTCTGGTTTCAGTTTCCATTGAATGGGAAAGAAGACGTTTATAGCAATCCTTTAAGGACAGTATTACTTGTGCGGAATCATCACCCTTCCCTTCAACAAAGAGGTTTTCAAGTATAGCTGTTGCCTCCTCTTCATCAGGCAGTATGTCAATATTCAGAAAATCTTCGCTTTCGCCCCGTCTCATGGCCAGTATCCTGTGAGAAGGAACGCGGGCAACTGGTTCCTCCCATTCAAAATAGTCTCTGAATTTGGCCCCTTTTTCCTCCATGCCTGAGGCAACCCTGCTTTTAATCAAAGCTTTTGCGAAAAAGAGGTTTCTCAGCCCGGCTCTGGCCTTGTCATTCTCATTTATGATTTCAGCAATTATGTCTCTGGCCCCGGCCAGGGCATCTTCAACAGACTCAACCCCCTTTTCAGTGTCAACAAAAGATTCCGCCTCCTTGACCGGATTCGCTCCTTTCTGCTCAAAAATCATCAGCGCCAGAGGTTCAAGTCCTTTTTCCTTTGCCATAACAGCTCTTGTCCGTCTTTTAGGCTTATAAGGAAGATATATGTCTTCAATCACAGCCATGGATTCCGCGGCAAGAACTCTTTCCTGCAGTTCATCCGTCAGGTGACCGTGTGTTTCAAGAGATTTGAGAATCGCCTCTCCCCGTTTTTTCAGTTCCATAAGCTGATTCAACCTGTCCCTTACAGCCGCAACAACGACCTCATCAAGACTTCCTGTGGCTTCTTTTCTGTAACGCGCGATAAACGGAATTGTCGAGCCTTCCGCAAGAAGTGAGGCTACTGCCTGAACCTGATTATCATTAATGTTCTGTTCTTCAGCAATTCTGGATATAAATGTATTGTTATTCATAGTCTCCGTTTCCATAGGGTTTTAGTGCTGTTAAATCACACATAATCCACTGGCTTGTTACATGGTGCAATACTCCCAGTCAATCTAATCCTGGTAATACCGGCAAAAAGAGTGGAGCATTTTCGGTGCGAACATTATATATTAAAAAAAGAAGAAGTTCTATCTCTTGACATCTGACAAATAAATCAGCTAATGTTCCGAGACCTTTGAAAAATGTTCAATTTTGTTCAAGTTCAAGGAAGGCAAAATTTTTAGCAGATAAATCCTATAATATCATAATGGTGAATAGATGAAAAAAATATTTGATGGTAAAAGAACAGCAAAATTTGGGACTGAAAATAATCCCGCTATTGTAAATGTACAAACAAAAGAAAGAATGAAGGAATTAGAATCCGTATTTGAAAAAAACGGTTGGAAATATAAAATTGAATTGGAACCAGATAAACCTGAGAATATTAAAGACCTGGAAATATTGTTGAATCCACCGAAAACAAGTATTGCTGAAAAAAAAGTGGGGCGCAATGAACCCTGCCCATGTGGAAGCGGTAAAAAGTATAAAAAATGCTGTGGCA
>CAYYMU010000146.1:0-5795 GCA_964472445.1 uncultured Desulfobacteraceae bacterium | reverse complement strand
TTCTGATCCTACTGCAAAAGCGTGAGAAGCGGCCCAAATTTTCGCAAATTTTCGTCAAATAGGCTTGCTATTCTCTTCAAATTTCCAAAAATTTGGCCTCGCTTTCACATTTTTTCGTTACAGACATAATTCTCGGACAGGCTCCTAATAGAAATCTCAATTTAAATAAAATATGTCAATGAAAATAAAGGAAGACTTTTATTTGATGAATTCGTAAAATTTTTGATAGACACAAAATCAAATATTTGTTAGTAATATGTTTTTTTGAAAAAAGTCTATTTTATGTGCGCCTGTAGCTCAGATGGATAGAGCAACGGACTTCTAATCCGTAGGTCGCAGGTTCGAATCCTGCCAGGCGTACCATTTTTCTAATCCCTTAATTCTTTTTAAAACTGCGGTTGATACTCTGGTACTATTTCCTTGAGTTTTGCCTTTATGCCTTCTTTATTATGATCTCCGGCGATCTGAATCAATTCTTTTATTCTGGCATTCAAAATTGTCTGATCACAGCCATCTCCTCTGAGCACCATGATCTTTTCATGGCCGGTGCTGACAATATCTTCGCCATCTGTGATTAACTCTTCGTAAAGTTTTTCTCCTGGCCTGAGACCAGTATACTCAATTTTTACATCAACATCCGGCTCAAATCCGGAAAGACGGATTAAATCCCGCGCCATATTATCGATTTTAATCGGTGTTCCCATATCAAGCAAAAAAGTTTCTCCACCCTTACCCATAGAACCTGCCTGTAGAATAAGCTGGCTTGCCTCAGGAATCGTCATAAAATAACGTGTAACATCGCTATGTGTAACTGTAACAGGACCGCCCCTTGCTATCTGTTTCTTAAAAAGCGGCACTACACTGCCTACGCTTCCAACAACATTGCCAAAGCGTACGATGATAAACCTGGTTTGTGACGCATCTGTTTTATTATAACTTTTGGCAATCATTTCAGCAACACGCTTGGAAGCTCCCATAACATTCGTAGGCCTCACTGCCTTGTCTGTTGAAACAAAAACAAACCTCTCAACATTAAACTTTTTTGCCAGGTCAATAAGCGTTGCGCTTCCTGAAATATTGTTCTCCACAGCCTTCCATGGCTGCAACTCAAGCATGGGGACATGTTTGTAGGCAGCAGCATGAAAAATTATCTGAGGTTTATTAGCTCCAATTGCTTTTTCAAGCTCATGTTTATTCTGGATATCTGCCAGTACAGGCACAACTATTACATCGCTGAAACTCCGTTTAAGTTCCAGATCGATTTCATACAACGGACTTTCTGCTATCTCATAAAGTATAATCATTTTTGGTCGAAACCTGCAGACCTGCCTGCAAAGTTCAGAGCCAATAGAACCGGCTGCGCCGGTTACCATTACACACCGGCCTTTGATGTGTGCGTCTATCTCTTCTTCGTCCAGCATAACTGCCTCACGTCCCAGAAGGTCTCTGTAATCTACCTCTCGAATAGCGCTTACTGTCACCCTTCCGTCAATAAGCTCTCCAATGCCTGGGACTGTCTTAAACGCAACGCCGCTTTTACTGCAAAGGACTACAATGGTTCGCATTCGCGCTGCACTTATTGAAGAAATTGCTATAAGCACTTCATCAACCCTTGTCCGCTTTACAACTGTCTTGATATTTTCTATAAAGTCAAGAACTGAAATACCGTGGATTTTCCTCCCAATCTTTACAGGATTATCATCAAGAAAACCAACTACATTGTATTTAAGCCGCGCATTATCTTTTAATTCTCTGAATATTTTTTCTGCGCAGTCGCCGGCACCAACAATAAGAAGTCTCTTCCTGTTTGATAATTTTTTTGTAAAAAGCCCTGAAAGAAACGGTTTTACTGCCTCTAAAAAATTATGGTCTCCAAAACATTCAAAATACAAGCGAACACAAAGCCTGAATCCAGAAATAAGTAAAATAGTTAAACACCAGTCAATAACAAAAACTGAACGTGAAAAGCCTTCAAACCTGGTTTTAAAAAGAATAAAACCGATTATAAAAAGAGAAGATATGGTTGATGCCTTTATTGCATTAAGCAGATCAATAATGCTTGTATATCTCCACATGCCTCGATAAAGGTCAAAAAAATAAAAACAGACAAATTTGACTATCAATATAAAAGGCAATGTCTTTTTGAAATTCTGCAGCTCCTTGCCATCAATTATAAAATCAAACCTCACAAGGTAGGCAAAATATAAAGATCCTGTTACAAGAAGAATATCTACTATTAGAATAATAAAGAAGTTTTTATAAAGAGGACTTAGTTTCATGGTTTTTCTTTTACATCATAGGCTAAGAGAAAGCAAAAAAAGATTTATTTTGAATGACAAAAAACTGTTTCACCGCATGCTAAGCTCAGGGTTCAGCCTAACCCCTAATCTTCTAATCCTAACACTTAACACTTAATTCTATATCTGCCCTCTAATCCATCCCCATCCCAAACCCAGATATTCATGAAATACCCTTTCCATCTTTTGCAGACTGGTAGTGCTTGGAAAAAATATACCAAAGCTGATTCCCTGGCTTTCTTTAACCATATAATCTGTTGAAGCAGGTATTGGTCTCATGCCCAGTTTTTGAAAAAGAGCCATTGAACGAGGCATATGAGAAGCAGAGGTTACCAATATAAATCTTTCGTTTTTAACTATTTTGCTGATTAAACGCGCCTGATCCTTAGTGTCCATGGAAAGACTCTCTAAAACCATGCTGTTTTCTTCGACACCGAGAAGTCTTGCAATATTCGCCATTGTTTCTGATTCCGGAACTGGATCAAAAACACCGCTGCCAGACAAAACGAGTTTGCTTTCCGGCAGGAGTTTATGAATACGTATTCCCTCTATAAGGCGCATCATGGCAGAATCAGAAATCTGTGATGTAACAGGAAGTTCTGGATCTGAAATATGGCCTCCGCCTAATACAACCACCCACTTGACATCGGAAAATTGACCTGGCTCCGCGAGAGGAGGATATTTATATTCAAGGGGTCTCAAACAAAGATCAGATATGCCTCCATAGCTGAACAAGGCAAGCAGAACAACTCCTGCAGAAATAAAAAATTTACCAGTTTTCTGTCTGCGTGTAAAATAAAGCAAAAAAATTCCGGAAACCAGAATTGCAAGAATAATGGGCAATGGCAACAATAATGGGCTTACAATTTTTTTAAATAAAAACATCATTCATCAACTTTCATTTCTCCTGCCTTCCTTCTCCTGTTTCCTGTTTTTCCCGTCTCCATTTTCCGTTCTTTATTTATCCGGTCTCCAGTCTCCTTTTTTAAAAGGGTTTTCAATTAGAATACCTTCAATTGTCTGACCATGGTTCAAATCTTCAGTGAAAATTTTATAGGCTTTTGCATTATACGCAGCAGCAATGATTAAAGAATCCCAAAATGATAAATGATGCCTTTCTTCAATCTCGGAAGCAAATAATATTGTTTTGATTCCGTTCAACTCAACATGCCAGACCAGATAACTCTCAATAATTCCTCTTGCCTTTGATTTTGACAAAGGATTTAAAATCTTGCGTGTAACATTCACGTAAAATTCCTTTAATACTTGAGTACTAATAATTCCCATTCTATTTTCCCACAGATTTAGCATAAGGTCAGCGGAAATTTCATTTTTACTACCTGCATCCAGGTCATGTGCATATATCAAAATGTTAGTGTCTATAAAGATTTTACCTTTCATGAAGTTCCTCTCTTGAAACCGCAATTTTTCCACCCGAATGAAATCCGTGATTGATATTGATCAAAGCCTTTCGTTTAAACAATTCATATTCTTCCGAATCGTCTATAATTTTTTGTAATTCCTGGCTAAGCATTCCGCTGATAGATGTTTGCTTTTGACCAGCTAATATTTTTGCTTTTCTGATTAGATCTTTGTTAATGCTCAATGTAATATTTTGTTTCATGGGTTAGACTCCTTTCTCAGTTTTAAACAATTCACCTGTTTTACGTATCGCACGCAATTTGCGTGTAGTCAAGAAAATCTATGTGATAATTTGTAAGCCCAACACTGCCGGTATATCAGCTCCCCAGCTTTTTTGTACCACTCTGCAATCTCCTTAACCCCTCAAAACAGCTCCGCCCTTTGAATTACATCAAGAAAGATTATTTAACTAATTAATTTTATTGTAAACATGTTGCAAATATCACGATAAGATTGTCGCGTTACTCTTCTTTTTGCAAGGTCTCGAAGCGAGACCTTTGCAAAACGCCCCCTTTTGCCCAATTTCTGCGTCAGGCTCAAATTTCAATCCTCGAAATATTCAATATATTCCTGCGGTTGAAATTTTCGCCTTCCTTGAACTTAAATAAAATTGAGCATTTTTCAAAGGTCTCGACGCCTGAAGGCTGTATCTTAAAAAGTACCAGAGAGAAACCACCTTGTCAGAAAAAATTTCATTAAGTTTGGCTGTCACAGACACGCCTTTCGCCTGTCTGCGTGCGTTAGTTGCCGTGGCCTTCGTCTTTACCCGTAGAGACGGGCCTGTAAGGCACGGAAACGATCTCCCGTTTTGCTGCGGCTACGGCACGATTGGCGATATCCTGGACCTTTTCATATGCCTGTTCGTGCTTTCTCGACAGCTCTTCAATTTGAGCTGTCTGAAGTTTCACCATTGTTTCAAGCGATTCTATCCTGCCCTTAAGCACGTTTTTTTCACCTTCAAATTTTGACTCCATAAGCGCCTGGTTCTTTTCAAAATCGCTGGCAAGTCTTTCGGCAGTGCTCTCTTTTGCCGATTGAACCTGCTTTTCCAATGTCTGAGGAAAAGTTTCCACCTGACGCTGCAGTTCTGAAAAAGCCTGCTCATGTTCGGAAAGAAACTTTTCCCGGTTATCCAGCTCATCTCTGCGCTGCTGGAGCTCCTGTTCAAAAGCCTCACGTTTTGTGATAATTTCCTTTTCAATAGCTTTCAATTGATCTTCAAGTTCGTTTTTACGCTGATCTTTTTCCCGTGCAAAGCTGTATTCGTAATCTTCTTTTTCCCGCTGCCTCTGCTTTTTGAGAAACGCTGCCTGTTCCTCTATTTCCTGATCCTGCTCAGACTTTTCCCTGTCCCAGTTTACGCTGGCTTCTCGCATTTCTTTTTCAAATTCCGTTCTGCGCTTTTCCATCTCGGTTTTGAATTCTTCCCTGCAAACTTGCTGGGAAGCAATCAGAGCAGCAAGATCAGATGCGGCAGTCTCCACTTCGTAAATGTTCTGAAGCTCCTCCTGTTTGGCTTTAACGGCGCTCTGAATCTTTTTATAAGTTTCGATTTCCGCTTCAAACCCTTCTGCAAGACCTGTTAATTCGCGGCTGAAAGCTCCTTTAAGATCATGTAGCCGCTGCAGCGGGTCCTGCGAAGTCTGAGCTTCTGCGACTGCCTCTGAAGCCTTTTTTTCCATCTGTTTGCGAACCTTTTCAGCATCAAGCAATTGTTTCTCCGTTGCCTCAAGTTGCTGCTTCATAGCTTTGTAGGCTTCTATCATATCCTTTTTGGTGTTGCTCATAGAGACGCTGGGTGTTTCTTTTTGATCTGTCATGGGTTTACCTCTTCTTTTTAGTTTTACGTAAGTTTGATGGCGTCGTAAAAAGCTAGATTATGCCGCTTCGCGACACTGAAACCAAAAATAACTTGTCAATCATAATAAAAAGTTATGATTTAGTTTGAAAGATATTGCAAATTCGAGATATAATTATTTGAATATCGAACAAGGAATTTCGAATGATGAAGTGTGGAATCGCTATGCTCCATCTTTTTACATATTAAAAATGATAGAATACCTTACTTCGACATTC
>CAYYMU010000145.1:0-5827 GCA_964472445.1 uncultured Desulfobacteraceae bacterium | reverse complement strand
TCATCAAAATTAAGCATATAATAAATTCGGTTTTGGAGGAAATATGGATTACAAAGATACACTTAACCTTCCGGCTACAAAGTTTCCCATGAAGGCAAGTCTGGTTAAACATGAGCCGCAGCAGATGGATGCCTGGGAACAAAGCGGTTTATACGGAAAAATAAGAGATGAATCCAAAGGGCGTAAACGCTTTATTCTCCATGATGGTCCTCCATATGCCAACGGTAATATTCATATGGGCACAGCCCTTAATAAGATTTTAAAGGATATTATAATACGGTCCAAGCAGATGTCTGGTTTTGACGCTGTATATGTTCCAGGCTGGGATTGCCACGGACTTCCAATTGAGCATAATGTTGACAAGGAACTTGGCAAAAAGAAAAAGGAAATTTCTCATAATGAATTCCGGAAAAAATGCCGGTCATATGCTGAGAAATATGTTGATATTCAGAGGGAAGAATTCAAACGCCTTGGAGTTATGGGTGAATGGGAAAATCCTTATCTGACAATGAACTATGAGTATGAAGCTGTAATCGCGCGTGAATGCGGAAAATTTGCACTTAATGGAGGTCTTTTCAGGAGCAAAAAACCTATTTACTGGTGCTGCAGCTGCAAGACAGCTCTTGCTGAAGCTGAAATAGAATATAAGAACGAATCATCTCCGTCGATTTTTGTCAAATTTCCATTAAAGGACGACCTCGGCCAGGAGATTCCTGCTCTGGCTGATAAAAAAGTCTTTGTTGTCATATGGACTACAACCCCCTGGACTATTCCGGCAAATCTCGCGGTGGCCCTGCATCCTGCTTTTGTTTATGCCGCAGTTGATACAGGGAAAGGGGAAGTGCTTATACTGGCCAGAGATCTTGTCGAAGACTGCATGAAGAATTTTGGTTTAAATGATTTTTCTGTTATTGCTGAATTTGAGGCAGGGACGCTCGAAGGCAAGCAATGTTTTCATCCCCTGTATAACCGTGAATCTATGATTATTTTAGGCTCTCACGTAACGCTGGATGCGGGCACAGGTTGTGTTCATACTGCTCCAGGCCATGGACAGGAAGATTATGAAGCAGGTCTTTTATATGGACTGGATGTCTATTCTCCTGTGGATGACAGAGGCTGTTTTACTGATGATGTTGAATTTTTTAAAGGTCAGTTTGTATTTAAGGCCAACAACGAGGTGGTTGCAAAACTAAGGGAGGCCGGGGCTTTAATTAAGGATGAAACAATAGAGCATTCTTATCCCCATTGCTGGCGATGCAAGAAGCCGGTTATTTTTCGTGCTACTCCCCAGTGGTTTATTTCAATGGATAATACAGATTTGAGGGAAAAGGCGCTTCATGAGATAGACAGGGTAAACTGGATACCGCGCTGGGGCAGAGACAGGATTTATGGAATGATAGAAAACCGGCCGGACTGGTGTGTTTCAAGGCAGCGGGCATGGGGCGTTCCTATTGCAGTGTTATACTGTGAGAAATGCGGTGAAATATACATTAACCAGGAAATAATCGATCATGTGTATTCTCTGTTCAAAGAACATGGCGCGGATATATGGTTTGAAAAAGATGTAAAAGAGCTCTTGCCGGTTGATGCTGTATGCGGCAAATGCGGGAATAACAGTTTTATAAAAGAAACAGATATTCTGGATGTATGGTTTGATTCAGGGGTCAGCCATGCAGCAGTACTTGAACAGCGCGAGAATTTAAGATGGCCTGCTGATCTTTATCTTGAAGGAAGCGATCAGCACAGAGGGTGGTTTCACAGTTCTTTGTTGACTTCTGTAGGAACAAGAGGCACAGCCCCGTATAAATCCGTGCTGACTCATGGATTTGTTGTTGATGCACAGGGCAAGAAAATGTCCAAATCTATCGGGAATGTTATTGCTCCAAAAAAAATTATCGATCAGTATGGAGCAGAAATTCTCCGTCTCTGGGTATCTGCTTCTGATTACAGAGATGATATACGCATTTCAGAAAACATTTTAAAACAATTAAGCGATGCATATAAAAAAATTAGAAACACGAGCAGATTTATGCTCAGCAATTTATATGATTTTGATCCTGAAAATGATTCTGTCCCATATGAATCCATGTATGAAATCGACAAATATGCACTTCACAGGCTCCAGGAACTGATCGAAAAAACATTAAAGGCTTACGAAAATTTTGATTTTCATGTTATTTACCACATGCTTTATAATTATTGCACACTCGATCTTTCAGCCTTTTATCTTGATGTTTTAAAAGACAGGCTATATACGTTCCCGCCTGAATCCGTGCAAAGAAGAAGCGCACAGACAGCAATCCATATTACAGTTGATTCTATTGCAAAGCTCATGGCTCCTATTCTTTCATTTACCGCGGAGGAAATATGGCAGTATATGCCGGAGGAAAAGGGAAAAAAGACAAGCATTCATCTGTCATCTTTTCCTTTTGTGAACAATGTATGGAAGGATCAAAACCTGGCGAAAAACTGGGAATGTTTGCTTGATGTTCGTGCCCGGGTAACAAAGGCTCTTGAGGATGCCAGGGCAGAAAAACTTATAGGACATCCGTTAGATGCCTCGGTAACCATATATGCGCCTGAAGACTTGTATGAGACTCTCTATCCTTATTCTGAGGAATTAAGTTCAATATTCATTGTTTCTAATGCACGACTTGTTAAAGAGGATAATCCAGGGGCAGAGAGTAAGGGCGAAGATATTGAAAAATTGCGGGTAATTGTTGAACAGGCAACAGGCGGCAAGTGTGAACGCTGCTGGAAGCATGATAATTCTACAGGAACAGATCCCGAGCATCCAACCATATGCAATCGGTGCAGGGGGAATATAAAAGCAATGTAAACTGTGAACCGTAACCTGTAAGCTGTGAGCTGTTAACCCTGAACCGTGGACTTTGAATGTGGAAGACAAAACCAGATATATAAAATTTTTCATCATTGTAGGTATAATTGTAGCCCTTGATCTTATAACAAAGGCTGTAATATTGAATACAGTGCCGCTTTATTCTTCCATAGATGTTGTGCCGGGATTTTTTAGTATTACCCATATTCATAATGCAGGTGGTGCTTTCGGGTTTCTGGCAAACCATAGCGCTTATGTGCGTGGGATATTTTTTATTGTTGTTTCATCTCTGGCCATGGTCCTGATTTTTTTATTGTATAAAAATACACCAAAGACACATTTTTTGCTTGCGTTTGGTTTTGGTCTTATATTTGGAGGAGCTGCAGGCAACCTGATTGACAGATTGCGTTTTGGAAAGGTTATTGATTTTTTAGACTTCTATATAGGAAATCTTCACTGGCCTGCTTTTAACATTGCAGACAGCGCAATAACTATTGGGGTAGGAATTTTTATATATCATATCATCTTTAAAAAAATGCCTGAATAAAAGTGCAATACTCAACAAAATCAACTTTGATGAACCCGTAAAAAGTCACGAATTTAACTCCAGATGGCTAAGCAAAAAGGTTTACCCGCCTTTGGCGGCGCCATAGGCGACCAGGGTTCATATACAAGGCGTAGCGTTTTTTCAGGAACGAAGGCATACATAATAGTATGTCGAGTGTCTGAAAAAATACTACAACACAGTAGATGGGGCTTTTTACGATGCCATCAACTTTAGAGCTTTATATAAAACGTACTGCAATATTTTTACCACGAAGGACACGAAGCAATCGAAGATAAAGAACAAAATCCTTCGTGCTCTTCGTGGTTATCAATAATGATTAATTCTTAAAAAGTAAAATTTGTTAGCTCTGTTTCCAAAACTGCTTAAGAGTGGCATAATGCAACTTTTTACGAATTCATTAAATATAGTTATAAAGGCTGTTAGTAATGCATCCAGTACTTTTAAAATTAGGTCCCTTTTCTATTTATACTTACGGTTTTTTTATCGCCATGGGTTTTATTGCAGGAATTTTTCTTGCAAAAAGGGAGGCAAAAAGAACAGGCCTTGATCCCGAAAATATAATGGATCTTTCCTTTTACCTTGTGATTGCCGCAATTGTTGGTTCACGACTATTTTATATTTTTGTAGAGCCGGAAATATTTTTTTCAGATATCCTGGAAATCTTTAAAATATGGAATGGCGGCCTTGTTTTTTACGGAGGCCTTATTGCGGCCCTGATTGTTGCTTTTATCTATTTGAAGATAAAAAAAATACCCTTATGGAAAACAGCGGATATTATTGTTCCTTCCGTTGCTCTTGGCCAGTTTTTTGGAAGACTCGGGTGTTTTTCGGCTGGATGCTGCTACGGCAAGGCCTGTGATCTTCCATGGGCAGTAACCTTTACAAATCCTGATACACTGGCGCCTCTTGGTGTTCCTGTTCATCCTACTCAGCTCTATCATGCCGCAGGCAATTTATTCATATTCGCTGTTTTGTGGTTCTTCCGCACACGCAAGAAGTTTAACGGCCAGTTATTCTGGTTGTATATTCTGCTTTATGCAATCATCCGTTCTTTTATAGAGATATTCCGTGGCGATTTCAGGGGACAGGCTTTTTTTGAATTCATGTCTGTTGCACAGTTAATCGGGATAATAGCAGCGCCTGCCGCGATCATCATAATGCTGGTCCTGAAAAAAAAAGCAGAGAAAAATCAGCAACCACAGCCATAATAATCTAAAGAATCTTGGCCTGAAGTATCATGGAAGGCGTACAATAATTCGACGTTGGACGTTGGAAGTTTACCCGCCTTCGGCGGCGCCAGAGGCGACCAGGGTTCGATGTTCGATGTTGCTTTTTATGACTTTCTCCAGATAAATTGGAGAAGAACTATATTGACGAATTCGTAAAAAGTAAGATTTGTTCGCTCTGTGAGCATTTTTGGGATTCAGATTAATCCCGGCTAAATTGCAAGAACTCGGGCTAACGCCCTCAAACAGCTTGCAATTTTTAACGCCAGGCTCAATCTGAATCTTGTTCCAAAACTGCTCAATGTCGCTTGCAAATGACTTTTTACGAGGCCATCATATTTATTAAAGGTTTTATATGATTCGTTTAACTACAATGGTTGAAAATACTGCAACAAGGGGAATGCTCAGGGCAGAACACGGGTTTAGTGTTCTTGTTGAGACTGATAATGGTTCCTTTCTTTTTGATACAGGCCAGACAGATGCCCTTATTCACAATGCTCGAGTACTGAATAAAGACATTTCCCTTATTGAAAAAGTGGTCTTGAGTCATGGCCACTACGATCACTGTGGTGGATTGTCATATCTTTCCGAGCTTGCAAAACCGGTAGTTTATGCTCATCCGGAAATTTTCCGGGAGCGGTATCATCAATCCAGAAGCGGCCGGAGATATATTGGTATAGAAAAAAGGAGTTTTTACGAAGACAGGGGTATACAATTTGTTTTAAATGACAAGCCAACAGAGATTATAAACGGCGCTTATACCACCGGCGTTGAGGAGATGAGAACGGATTTTGAGAACATAGACAAAAATTTTGTATATAAAGATCATAATGAATATAAGAAAGATGATGTTATTGATGATATGAGCCTGGTTCTGGAAACAGGGAAGGGACTGTTTGTTGTTTTTGGATGTGCTCACAGGGGGATTATTAATATTATAAGACAGGTGGAAGAACAGTTCCGCAAAAAAGTCTTTGGTTTTATTGGAGGAACTCATTTGGGGCCTGCTGATGATATTCAGAAAATCCGTACAATAGAAGAATTGAGAAAGAGTGATATTTCAATTATCGGTCCGTCTCACTGCACTGGCCTTTTGATGACAGCACGATTATATTGTGAGTTTAAAAACAGGGTTGTATTTAACAACGTCGGCACTGTTATAGAGCTGGATTAGTTTCCTGTAAATACTTTAAT
>CAYYMU010000144.1:0-5855 GCA_964472445.1 uncultured Desulfobacteraceae bacterium | reverse complement strand
AAAGGTTTCCGCATCCTATCGGTCGCTCCAACCTTTTGCGCCGGTTGGCTTAGCGTTATGCCCCTTGAAAGCAACAATTTACTCAGCTATTCATGGTGGTATTTAAGGTTCATGGGGAGTTGGGGACATCCATTGGATTATTGGTTTGGGACGTATAGGGGACGTTCTTCACTTTATAAGTTGCTATGCGAATATGATGTGTGATAGCGGATGTCGGAACTTTTACATAAGCTGAAAATATCTGAACCAGCCGTGAGTTTATCTGTTAAGCGCGGCATGAAAATCGCAGAAGAAAACCAATATTTACTGTTTGACGATACAAACTTATGAACTGAAGTACGTCCCCCATGTTCGCAACCATTTATTAAAAATGGCAACACTGCCAAATCTAATAAATGCCGATTTATCCAAAGGCTTCACAGTCCCCCAGGTAGCCGAAAAGCACAACTGGGGACGTATAGGGGACATCTTCACATTATAAGTTGCTAATGGATAGGGGTATATGGGACATCCTATAAATAAGTAAATAGCTTGACCGGAGGATATAGGATTGTCCCCAACGTATGGGAAATCAGGAAGTGAAAATAGATCAGTAACTTGCCAGGCTTTCGCTTGCATTCCTTGAAAGGTGATAGAAAGAGTTTGTGGGCAATAGATGTAAGCAAAAACTGGCGTATCACATTTAAATTTCAAGACGGCAACGTATATGTTGTCGATTATGAGGATTATCACTAATGGGCATGTACAATCCACCTCATCCTGGAGAGTTTATCCGGGAAGTATATCTGAAGCCATTTAACATAAGCTATCGTAGCGTTGCCTTAAATCTCAAGGTATCGCATCCACCTTTTTGCGCCTGGTTAAAGGCCAGAGTAACGTAAGCACTGAAATGGCTTTGCGTCTTTCTAAAGGGCTGGGGCGCTCTCCTGAAAGTTGGCTGGCAATGCAGGATAGTTACAACCTCTGGCATGTCAAGCAAACCGTAAATCTTGATGAGATAGAGCCATTGGCAATCACAGCATAAGGACGTATAGGGGACGTTCTTCACATTATAAGTTGCTATGCGAATATGATGTGTGATAGCGGATGTCGGAACTTTTACATAAGCTGAAAATATCTGAACCAGCCGTGAGTTTATCTGTTAAGCGCGGCATGAAAATCGCAGAAGAAAACCAATATTCACTGTTTGACGATACAAACTTATGAACTGAAGAACGTCCCTCAAGTTACACTCAAGTTACTCAAGTTACTCCGTCCCTCAAGTTACTCGATTGGGATGATAATGAAGAGGATTACACTCATGTTGCCCCAGCCCCTCAGCTTCGCGTTCTGTACCTTCCCAAAAAAAGTATTGCATTCTCTGACAAGTCGTTGTATATTCATTGTAGATACAATCTAAGCCATATCTATTTAACAGGGGGATAATATGCAAACTAAAGTTCAAAAATGGGGTAATAGCCTTGCACTGCGAATACCCAAATCATTTGCACTGAATATGGATATCAAACAGAACGAATTTGTTGATCTATCCATTGATGACGGCAAACTTATCATTACTCCGATTACTGAAAAAGAATACTCCCTCAAAGAGCTTTTGGCAGGTGTTTCTGAAGATAATTTGCATGAAGAATTTGACACTGGTATCCCCGTGGGGAAAGAGCTTTTGTAATATGAATAGTTATACTCCTGACAGAGGCGATATAGTGTGGATAAATATGAATCCACAAACTGGACACGAGCAAGCAGGAAGACGTCCTGCGATTGTGCTTTCTCCATTTGGCTACAACAAAAAAGTCGGTCTCGCTTTATTTTGCCCCATAACCAATCAAATCAAAGGCTATCCATTTGAAGTTGGTATTCCAAAAGGCATGAAAGTTACTGGCGTTATTTTGTCCGATCAAGTTAAAAGTCTTGATTGGAGAGTAAGACAGGTTGAATTCTTAGGGAAAATCCATGAGCCTGTTATTGTAGAGGCCTTGAAAAAATTGAATACTTTGCTACGCATAGCTCTATAGCTGTTAGAAATTGAAAAGATATGTGCTTCTTTGGCCCTTCAAAGTGCACCACATAAATTAATAATAGGACATGACAGGCCTCCTTTGGATATTGTTTTTCTTTGCAGATAAACCTAATATCCTTTAGAGATACCGGATGTCCATTTTGTTTTAAAATCTTCAACATTTTACCCTGTTTTACTACAACTAATTTGGAAATGATCCTGAAAGATTATTATCAATAATATATACTTAGAAATATATGAGGAATCAAACCATGAAAGCTCTTTCCTACGCCTTCGTATTCATTGTTCCAGTCCTGAACATTGCGCTGAATGCAAATCTGCAGATTGCTGCTAGTACTTCTTCAAGCCTCGGAGACGCTTTTTCGTCCGGCAGTTTCATGACGGCATTTGCAGTCGGGATCGCGTCTTTTGTTTCTTTATTGGTATTTTACAGGTCAGGCATAGGACTTGCTCCCGGAATACTCTGGATGGGTGCAATTTCCATACTTGGTGGGACCATATATGGTATAAAATACCATGGTAATACGCTAACTATAACCGAATACGTTCTGCTTGGTGCCATAGCAGTTCTTTTTATATTTAGGTTGTCTCGAGCCTATTGTAAGCTATTTTCTTCATAAAACGAGATCTGCGCAGCTCGTCAGACCCTCGGGAAAATATTTAAACGGCCATTGTTTTGACCATGTTCATGTTTTTATCCTGCTCCACTTTTTTGGGGGCAGATTAGTCGGGCATAATCGACAACAAACCACATTCCTGCGTTGTGCAAAACATCAAAACGAATTGAAATATGCCATTTAAATGAGGAGAAATCATATGAAGGGGAAATATATTACTGCATTTTTTGATATTTTGGGTACTAAATATAAGGTAAAAACTGGAAAATTCACTGATTGTGAATCCCTGGATTTTTCAAATACCGCATGCTTGATGGCTAAAAAATTTCCATCTATCAATGTATCAATATTTTCGGACTCTATTATTGTTTTTTGTACCAAGGCTCATTTAAACCATATTCTTGATACGATCACATTTCTTTATCAAAGCTGGTTTAGCGATCTCATCCTGGTTCGGGGAGGGGTCGCTTATGGTGAATTAACCCATATCACCTCGCCTGAATTGGATGATAACTTCAAAAATCTTAAAAATCTTTCATTGACCCGGATATATGGAAAATCTTTAGTTGATGCCGTGCATACCGAAAAAAAATCAGGGCCTGGCGCTATGTGCTTTATGCATTCATCAATGCGTTCGATTATTCCGGAACACTATAGGGGGAAAGGGCCGGTGGAGTTCATCAATTGGCTGACTCCCCAGGAAAATAACTGGATATTTGAATATTGTGAAAATATGTTGGAACAGTCTCAAAATGCGAAAGAAAAAAAACATCTCAAAGCCACACTTTACCTGTTCAAAAATAATTTAAAATCCTAAAGGTCTTGTTTGTTTACTGTACGCCTGGAGATAAAAATAAAAAAAGGCGAAGATTATGAAAAAAACAGCTTTTTATATATTTCTTATATTTTGGATTCTGTTCTTTGCTGGATGCGTATCCCAGAACCATGAAAACATAAAACAGATTGGAACGGTTCCGGTTCTAAAGGCAAAGGTTAACGGGGTTGAGCTTGGTTACAGAATAGTAGGGGAAGGCAACCCCATTCTTATGATTATCGGTTATGCCAGAACCATGGATGCCTGGGATTCACAAATGATCTCGGAGCTATCAAAAAAACACCGGGTGATCATGTATGATAACCGTGGAGCAGGGCATTCAACCATCAATGAAGAGGAACTGACCATTTCTCAGATGATGTTAGATGCAGTGCAGTTACTTGACGTTCTGAAAATTGAAAAAACGGATGTGATGGGCTGGTCAATGGGGTCGATTATTGCACAGGAAATGCTCCTGGCGTACCCTGACAGGGTTGGTAAGGCCATTCTTTATTCAACATCTGTAGATGTAGAACCGGTAAAAAAAGCTTTGGATTCGTTGGCAGTGCTGGGGAAAGAAGAATTTAGAAGCAGACTGTTTCCCAATGAGTGGAAGACTCTCAATCCGGAAATTTACTCAAGACTGCCTGTAGATGCAGGTGTTCCGGCAGATGTGGTCAGACGTCAGTACAAGGCCATCGTCAACTGGAAGAGTACCAGGGCAAAACTTAAGGATATAGACAACAATGTGCTTATTCTGGTTGGGGAGGAGGATCGGGTTACCCCCCTGGACCAGAGCCTTACGGCTTCAAGTCTTATCCCAGGTGCATGGCTTGTACGATTTAAGGCAGCGGATCATTGGATGATGTACCAGGCCCCAAAGGAAATTGCGAAAACAGTGGATTTTTTTCTGAGAACAGAACAGAATCTCTTGCTGGTGAAATAGAGACTGGTGAATTCAACTTCAAAGGGCGGAATGTAACACCTGAGGGACGTCCATAAATAAGTAAATAGCTTGACGGGAGGATATAGTATTGTCCCCAAAATATGCTAATAATGCAATGGGCATCCCCAAAATACCGATCTTTAATAGGGGGATAATGAATGACAAAAAATAAATATGTTGTATATTTTTTACTAACCGTCCTTTCTTTTATTCTTATAACTGACAGTCCAAGAGCAATAGCTGCTTCGAAGAATTTAAAAATCATGATGATCAACTGGCGAGTTGAAAAAGAAGCTTCAAAAGGGTTTAAAGATGGATTGGAAGAACTTGGCTATGATGTTAAATATGATGAATTCGTTGCTCAGCAAAAAAGTGAGAATCTTTATAATTTCTTAAAATCCAATTTTAATCCAAAAAATTATGACTATATATACACATTTGGAACATCAGCATCAAAAATAATGCAGTCCATTATTAAAGATGTAACTCCCCAAATTTTTACTGGTGTTTTTTTTCCTGTTAAAAGCGGACTTGTAAAATCGTTTGATAAACCAGGTAAAAATTGTTCAGGAGCAACTCATTTTGTTCCGGTTGAACTTCAGATAAAAACTGCTTTGGAACTTTTTAAATTTAAAAAACTTCTAATGCCTTATAATCCAAAAGAACAAAATTCATGTATAACAAAAAATAAAGTTGCAAAACTTTCTAAAAAATACAAATTTAATTTTGAATCTATAAGAATAGATTCAAAAACAACTCTTAAGGAATTTATCAAAAAGTTACAAAAAAAAGAAATCAGAACCGATATTGTATATTTGCCTCCAGACAGCATGATTACAACAAACATTGATTCAATTGTAAAAACTTTTCTTGATACAAAACAACTTAACTTTACTGCTTTAAAAAGAAATGTTGATAAAGGCGCCCTATTGGGATTTGCAAATGAATATTATAAAGTTGGTCAATCAGCAGCATCTATTCTTGATGAAAATCAAAAAGGTACACCACTTAAAGATATTCCGGTTATAAAATTTGATAATCCGACAATCTATGTAAACAAAAAAACAGCAGATGCTTTTAACTTTAAAATACCTGAAGCATTTATAAATCGCATAGAATATACTGATAATTGATTATATTTCCCAAAGTAATTAACTTTATTGATCTAAAAAAAAATTAAACAAGCGAATCGTGGGGTAGTTGGGGACAATCCTATATCCTCCTGTCAAGAAAAAAAGGTCTGCCCTTGACCCCTTATTTTCTTATCTTCTAAAACAAAGGTGAATACTAATACGTTGTATTGTTTATATTTCTGGATCATCTCCCGATTAGTTGTAGTCAATTCTTGCTCGCCTCTGGCTAGAAGCTAAAACAAGTGGGTTATTTCTAATTAAGCGGGTGTGATCTCAGAGGGTACAAGGGGTCAAGGATTCAAGGGTTCGAGTGACACGCAGTGAA
>CAYYMU010000143.1:0-5942 GCA_964472445.1 uncultured Desulfobacteraceae bacterium | reverse complement strand
ATATTGTTATCAATAAAAGATTAAATTATCAGCACAATTGCTGTTTTTATTATGGGCGGTTTTTTGTTTACGATTTGTTATACATGAGTTTTTTCTGGTTTTAATTTAATTATAACTGTTGCGATAATCGGCAAAAACTACAATTAAGTTATTTGAAAGATATTGCAAATTTGAGATATAATTATTTGAATATCGAATATCGAACAAGAAATTTCGAATGATGAAGTGTGGAATCGCTATGCTCTATCTTTTTACATATTAAAAATGATAGAATACCTTACTTCGACATTCATAATTCCTTGTTCGATATTCTGCGGTTGAAAACAGACTCGTAAGTTTGATTTTTATCAAAAAGTAAAATATATAGAACAATCAAAAACTTATGTCAAATTCGTGCAAACGAGTTATTTGAAAGTCATTACCATTAATTCTGCATTCTTAGAAATTTATAAATTCTGCTGCTTTAAATAAGCAGGAAGATGGCTTGCTTCTCTCGGTCCAACAAGAATTTCCCAGTCCGAAAGTTCTTCTTCCAGCTCTCCGCTTACAGCTGACAGATATCCGGGTATTATAAGTCTGCGGTGTTTGACCTTCTCTTCTATGCCGCATTTTTTAACAAACGAAGCAATAGCATCGGCACCGAATTTACCGGCTGCCCATGCTGTCAGTACTGAAAGGCCTTCTGTATCCTTTATCAGGACATAGGACGGCACACGGCTTGATTCAACTTCACCTGAGACAATAAAATATGTAAGAGAAAAATTTCCTGTAATAAGAACCGGTGAGTTATCATCAACAGCGCCTATTTCATAGATTTTTTCTTCCACAGCCATAGGTCGCTGCGGATCAGTAAAAATATTCATGCCTGCCAGAAGAAGCGGGAATATACTGTGGCCTTCGATTTCTGAAAGAACTATAATCCCTCCGTATTTTGCAACCATCTGACAGGCGATCATGGCCTCCTTCATTGGATCATCTGTCATAAGGCATGGAAAAACAATTGTAGGAAATCCAAAGGACTTTATTCTTTTCATCAATGCAGATCTTCTTATAATAATTTGATGTTCCAGCGCCTTGCGCGCATTCCTTGCTCCAGAATCAAGAACCAGATCCTTTAATCCCATTTCTGTTAACCTGCCGGAAACATCTGCCAGATCTTCCAGACTGCTGCCTTTAACAGCCAAAGGACAGGACAATTCAAGTGCAAGACTGCCCAGCGTTTTATAATTTTCTATTGTAGCGGCATAAATAAGCGGTTTTCTGTCCGAACACTTTCTAACAGCCTGCGAAAGCGCATCAGCATCTTCGTGCATGATTATTAAACCCGCATCTGTCTGGCCACAGACTTTTTCAACCACTTCATTAAATCTTGAAAAATCTCCTGACACTCCTTTTATGGCAACAAACTCAGGCTTCATAATAACGCCCACACGTTCGTAAACAGCATTATTAAACTTATCTAATCTGTTTGAAATCTCTATATCATCCATGCTGTCTGAAAGAAGGAGAGTAAAGGCCGGCGGGTTTTCAAACCTTTTTTCATGACGAAAAAGCACTGTTTCTCCACCTGTTTTAACTGCCCGTTCACCTGTGCCTATAATTACCGTTCTTACAGGCGGAGCTGAAGCCAGGCTTATTTCTTCTTTTACATCTTCAGATATATCCGGGCACGCATTAATATCAATCTGACCTGCCGCAAGTTTCATTGCAAATGCCAGACATGTGGGAACACCACATTTGCCGCAGTTGGTTTTTGGCAGTTTTTTAAATATCTCTATCCCCGAAAGTCCCATAAGTGTTCTTCTCCTTCTATACTTATATATTATCGCCAGCTTCCCTTGAGACACAAAGGACGCGGACTATTGTTTCAGCTTTCAGTTGTGATTAAATTCAAATCAGAAAACTGTTTGAAAAATCACCTACCACGCCCATAGGACGTGGTTTGATGAAGACCCCTCGAAGGGGTCTAAAAGGATCGCGATTCATGCAGATTACAATCCAATATCAAAGGACGCAACAATCAAGCTAAAAGGCTATGAACGTCCAACATCGAATTTTGAATAAGGTATTCTACCAATTTATAAACTGGCGGAGCGAAGCGATTTCATTATTCGATGTTCGATGTTCAAAAAACGCTTTACTCTGCCGTTCAATATTCTCGCCGGAACGGTCAAACCTTTTAGGGTCGCACGGGCAGAGAGCCCGTGGTTTAATTAACTGCAATTAACTGCAATTACATCAAAGGTTCCATTGTAAGCGCTGGATGTGATTTTTCCTGAAGAAACGGAAGTATTTCCTCCTCTGAAACTCCTACAGTTTCATCCGCTATAATATCAAGAAAATCCGGCATCCCGATCTCTTCGCATACGGGTTTTATAAGCCTGGAGATCTCATCTTTCAACATCTTTGGAAGCCAGACAACTCGCTTTAAGCCTTCTTCTGCTTTAATGAACTTCCTGCTGTAAATATAATGCTTGCTTATTCCTAAAAAACCGGGCGTCTGCTTACCTCCGCCTACAAGACCGGCCAGGGTGGTAAACTTCATTCCAGATGGTGTCATGCCGACAAAATCCCTGCTCACGATCATAACACCATTGCACATGGGAAGAATTGTCACTACACACTCAAAACATCCACAGGCTGTCATTGGAAATTCCATAAGGCTGTACAAATTTACCTGCTCTACCTTCTGACGGGAAGCCTTTGACAAAAAACTGTTGATCCCCTTCCACTGGCCCTTTACAGAATCAAAACATTCCCCCTTGTCTATCGGCTGATTAGGACCGGTTGGATTGATTTCATGGCATGCCTTGCAATCCAGCCAGTTATAAGCGCCGCACATCCCTGTACGCTCAGGTGTAATAATACACACATGGCTTGGCGCAAAAGACTGACACAGAGTACACGAATAAAAAATTCCCTCGGTTTCATCAACCATTCCTTCAACCCGCTTATCCCTTTTAGCATAAATCGTTTTTGCGGATTCAAGGAGCTTTTTAACTTTATCTTCTTCCGTATAAATCTTTATCTGAACCTTATCAACAATACTGGAAAACTCCTGATGATACTTGGCATGAATTACTTCGCCAATATGTTTCAGTAAAAAGCCTTTTTCAGCCGCAGCCTTACCTATTCTCAGCCACATAATACTTCTCTGGCCGACATGCATTATCCCCTGGATATAATTAACCAGATGATGAATCTGGCGCTCCAGAATAGGCTCAAAGTCCGGCTGCATCTTGCGGCCCGCCACCTCAATCAATATTCCAAAAGGAAGTCTGTCGCCTTCTTTTGCCTGATCTAAACCAGGGCCGATAATTTCTATCTTTCCGTCTTCCACTTCTGACATATCTCTTGAAACAGTCAGTTCAACACAAAGTGTTCTTCCACCGCCGCATTCAAGGTAAAGATCTTCTTTTCTGATACGCTCACCTTCAAAAGCCGGGCCATAAGACATTGGTATATCTATCTTGTTTATACTTACTTTCATACCCCTGATATCCATTGCCC
The DNA here is from genome assembly GCA_964472445.1 of uncultured Desulfobacteraceae bacterium. Lineage (GTDB taxonomy): Bacteria > Desulfobacterota > Desulfobacteria > Desulfobacterales > ETH-SRB1 > CAYYMU01. The sequence goes on along the minus strand of CAYYMU010000143.1, from coordinate 2,432 downwards.
TGCTGACTATCTGATCGTGAGGAACATTGCCTGTAACAAGCTGGTAATCGGATATTTCAGGGACAACAAGATCGGGAAGCGGGGTGTCCGCTATTATTGGAACTCCCCAGTTAATAGCGCCTGCTGCATTAGCAACCCATTCCGCATTAACAGCGCCCAGAGTTATTATAAAAGCAAATATCCCTCCCCTGCTGAAAACAATATTCCCGTCAAAATCTCCCGGCTCAACCCCTCCAAATGACATGGCGGCACGAGTCACAAATCCAACCGCAAATACTGCTGCCGTATATCCGGGGCCAAAAGAAACAAGTCTTGTAGACCAGCCAATTTGCACACCAGCTTCGACAAGCTGATCTGACATTGTCTTTCCGTCCTGATCTGCACACATTAAAACATATAGATTTTTTTCCTGAAGTTCTCTTGCAATGCTCACAGCAATGCCGGTGCTGGGAGCTGCTCCTAATATTATGGCAAATCCAGGAGCACTGCCGTCAACAAACTCTACGCCACGTTTTCGCATAATAACATCATCAGCGGCTCCAAGCCAGATATTCCCTGCCAGAGGGTCTTCTGTCTTTGTATAAAACCCGGGCTGTTCAAGATATTTTATAGCCTCAAGAATCTCTTCTGCAAAAAAAGAGGCCATGCCGGCGTCAAGTGCGGAATCAAGCGAAAGAGGCCGTGATCCATCATCAGGTGGAACAAGTTTTTTGCATTTGTCAAGCACCTCACGGGCATTCCCCAGGGTTTTCACTGAAATCCCAAGCATTGCATAAATAATCGGAAGATAATAGGTGGTATGAGGAAATCCAATCTCCTGATCCGGGCCCCACTTTTCCAATGCCTCATTATATTGTATCTCTGCCATATCAATGATCTTGTGCGCACCTTGAACAGCTGCAGAACAAATAATCTCAGACATAATTTATAATCTCCCCCTTGTTTTTATTTAAGTCGCGACTTAAAGCTCTGATGAATTCGTAAAAAACTGCATTATGTTGCTCTGCAACACTTGAAACCAGAATAACTTTAAACAATCTGTCTTCAGTTATGATTAAATTAAAGTAACTATTCAGCCACAGATTTACACAGACCCGCCCGCCACTGCGAGGCACGAGCGGGCAGGTGACCGCAGATATGTTTAAATACAGTAATTACTCAGGCACAGAGGGGCATAGATTTTTGCCAGACTTGTAAATCTCTATATGTTTTTATTTTGCTTTGTGCCACTGTGCCTTTGCCCCTCTGTGCCTGAGTAATTTAATTATAACTGTTGCGATAACCAGCAAACGAACAAATTTTACTACTATGCCATCAAATCCTGAATTGATTCTTTCACTAATTTTACAGCCTCAGGATGCATCATTATAAGAATATCAACGCCGGCAAGGAGCATGCACTGGGCGGTTAATGCCTCAAACATTATCCCTCTCTTTCTCTGATCCCCCAAAAGCGGGGCTTCTGCTTCACTGACCTTGACCTCTTTAGTTTTCCAGACTTCCTGCGCAATATTGACGATAATCGGGGACTGAAGTTTTTCATCTCCCTGGCTTAGAGCAGCCATTCTTATCCTTTCAATTACACTGTAAGAATATTCAAGACCATATCCTAAAGCACCAGTTGAAGGATCAATTATAATTTTGTCATCAGGAACATTCAAATTGCCCAATAGAATATTAAGCTGTTTTGCCAGATTTATATCTATGGGAGTAGAAGCCATAACCATATGGTTATAAGCAAGTGCTGTTGCTCCAATTGCCCTGTAGTTACCTTCTGAAACAGGTCCAACTACCAGATTTTTTCCTTCACACAATTCACATGCCAACCTCAGGACTTCGCTGTCTTTTTCAACATTGTCACTTCCCCATACAATCAGAGGAACTTCTACTGCCTCCAGAACTCTTTTTACGGTTGCAACAGCCTCTGCTGCTTCCGCATTTTTATCATTCGGGTCTGTGCTTGACAACTGGAGACAGATTAATTCAGCGCCATACACATTAACACATTTTTCAGCCCATGCCGCAGGATCATGGATAACATCCGCAAAAGGCTCCACAACTGTCTCCGGCCATTCATCAGATACGCTGTCATAAACCAGCATAGCTATTTTAGGAGGATTCGGGATTTGCCCCTCAAATAAATGAAAGGGGTAACAGGATTCTCCTCCGACAGTTATAATATTATCTTCCCGCCCCAGTTTAATCTCTTTTATTTTATCAGTATAAGAAATTTTCGGTATATCTATTGCCAATTCATACCTCCATATTATAATTTTAAATTTTGATGAACTCGTAAAAAGCTCTACTATGCCGCTTTGCAGCACTTGAAACCAGAATAACTTTTGAGCAATCAGTCTTCAGTTATGATTAAATTAAAATTGATGGCCTCGTAAAAAGTCATTTGTAAGCGACATTGAGCAGTTTTGGAAAAAG
>CAYYMU010000142.1:0-5971 GCA_964472445.1 uncultured Desulfobacteraceae bacterium | reverse complement strand
ACTTTTTACGAATTCATCTTATCTGCTCGATCCTGGTATTTCAAATGTGGTACATGTTCCTGTTGAGCAATTTCTTGTTTTAGCGCTTACTTTATTACTTGTACCTGGAACATTGTCCGTGCTGTAGTTTGTTACACTCATAATCTGTTCAAAAACAGTTGCTCCGCAGTCTGGACATTTAATTTTGTCAAGATCATCCTTGCTGATTACAAGCGATTCAAAATACTTCTTACATTTTAAACATTTGTATTCATATATAGGCATGGTTTTTATCCTTTCACAGAACTAGTCGGTCTATATGTCGTCTAATTTCATCCTTAATTTTCATGGCATTATCCATAGCCGTTCCTTTGCTGTTGTCAATGATTATCTCAGCGTCAGGATTTTCTTCATATTCAACATCTACCCCGATTACATCTCCGAGGTCATCAAATATAGTACCCTTTTCTTTACGTTCCAGAGCTCTGCGATACATTTGAGCCACAACATGCCCTTTTTTGCGTTTAGACTCTCTGTCAATACATACTAACAAAGGACAGATGACCATAACTTCAACAAAAATGCTGATCCTCTTTCTTGCATTTTCTCTATACGATTTTTTATGTGCAGTGGCGTCTATTATAATATTTTTGCCGTGTTGTACACCTTTTACGGCAAAATCAACCAGTTTTTCATAAACAAAATCACGCTCCCTGCTCGTATATTCCGGCTTTTCAACATACATCTTCCGTATGGAATCCAGTTCCACCCATTCACATTTTATCCCATCTCCGGTCAACATCTCAAACACAATTTGTGAAAGCCTGCTTTTCCCAGACCCGGGAAGACCTGTAAACCATGCAACCCATCCATTATTCAAGGTACTGGTTGATTTCATTTATATCTATCCTGTCTTCTGCAAGAATGTTTTTTATAAAATTAAAAAGCTTGATTCTTATGTCCTCCGGGTGGTTTGGGTACCATTCAGGAGAAGCAATAACCAGACCGCGAAAAGCATAAAACGGCTGAATAACATCAAAAATTTCCGCATCTTTTGTTCTATCAAGATAGGTTTTTATAAACGTGTCATGCAATTGCTTAAACGGGCCATCAAGCTTGCCGTATTTTAAAATTGAAAAAAGAATATAATTAATGCTCAACGTAGCTACATCATCGGCAGCTTCTCCATATTCTCCACGGCTTCTGTCAAAGGTGGAAAAATCCGTCCCTTCGCGGAACTTAATGTTCCATGGATGAAAATCGCCATGTTCGCGGCATAAACGATGTGTATAATTCTTTAGTTTCCATCGCCAATCAACACATTTTTTTTCAATTTCACCAAAAAGGTTGTTTGGACAAAATTCATAATTATCAGGATACCCGTCGACAATTCCCATTATACACTCGCCATGGCCTATAAGATCTCTTACTTTTCTTATGTAAAGATCGGGTTGATCTTTTTTTTCTTTGTGAATTTCCGCTAAATATTCACCCAGAGCCTTTGCCCTCTCAATATCAGTGTTTGTAGCCGGCTCATTGCTTACACGATCTAAATCCAGAAAATAATCATCGCCCTCAACTTTTTCTGTCAATAAAAAGTAAGCCTTTGCATTACGAACAGAACACGCATCCCCCTCTTGAGTGAAATAACCAATGTCAAGTGGAAGCGCATGTTTTGGAAGCCTTTGGCCGGTTTCATACTGAAACATTAAAACATGAGCTCTATCCCATAAATACTGGTGGCCGTATTTATCATTTCGCATTGTGGAAAAGACTGCTGACCGTTTTTTTCCTTCTATCTGGAATGTAATTAAAAAAGTTTCGCCATATCCCAGTTTTTTAATTGTGTCATCAAATCCACCTAATTTATCACTGCCGATCAGTTCAACTGTTTTGCCGAAACGTTCTTCAAGGTATTTTTTCAGCGCTTGAACTTTTATGGGTATTGTCTCCATTGTCTCTTCAGTCTCCTTTGTTTTTAATGGCCTCAGGTTTAAATGTTAACAATAATCACGACTCACCATTCATGCAAGCCCGTCATTGTAATTTCCCTATACAGGCAGCCTGACAATAAATCTGGTTCCCTGTTTTTCAGAATCCTCAACACCTATGGTGCCTCCATGCTTCTGGATAATTTCATGGCAAATATATAGTCCAAGGCCCGTGCCCCGGCCTACCTCTTTTGTGGTAAAAAACGGCTTAAAGATATCTTGTCTTTGAGATTGCGAAATGCCCGCTCCATTATCCTCGCACTCAAAAACAACATGACCGGTATCTTTATTAAAATGGGTTGAAAGCGATATTAATCCTTTTTTTCCTTCAACAGCCTGCAGTCCGTTTTTAATAATATTTAACGCCACCTGGCCTAAATTAGCAAAATTTCCCTGTATATCAGGTAAATTCCGGTCATAATTTTCAATTATTTCTATACCGCGCCCCTTATACTGATTATACAGTATTCTTAAGGCATCCTGAATAACCAGATTCAGATTAACTGCCTCTGAATAAGTTTGAGTCTGTCTGGAAAGTCCCAGAAGGCTTGCAACTATAGACCTTGCCCTGTGAAGTTCTTTGTCTGCGAACTTAAGATCATCTATTATCTCCTTTTCAAGGGGTATCTGTCTGCCCAGTTGAGATAAATCTTCTATCGTAGATTGTATAAGGCTTGTAACGCTTGCAAGAGGATTATTAAGCTCATGGGCGGTTCCTGCCACGAGTTGTCCTATTGCGGCAAGGCTTTCGGAACGTATTAACTGCTCCTGAGTCCGCTCTTTTTCAGATAGAGCCTCTTGAAGAGCCAGAGTTCTTTGCTCAACCTTTTTTTCAAGATTTTTATTAAGATCATCAATTACTTTGTAGGAATCGGCATTTTCAACAGCCAGCGCAGACTGGCTGGCAAGAGTTTCAAGAAGATCCATATCTTCCGGTGTAAAAAGATCTCCGGAAAGTTTTTCGCCGAGAACAATAAAACCGTTTAATTTTTTTTCAAAAATCATTGGAAGAACTGTCTCTGCGCAGAGCATGTTCATATCTGAAATTATGCCTGAAATATTATCTTCATCTGACAGCTTTATAAGCTTTTTCTTGATTAAAGGTTGTCTGTGTTTTTTAAGATACCGGGTCATAAAATCGTTATTAGATATTGATACAGAACATGCCTGTTTGGAGTATTTCCCCTGAGCCTCAAAACATCTGAAGCCTGAATCCGGCGAATCACATAAAAACAGGGCGCAGTAGTCAACCTTCATTACATTTACAACCGTATCCATAAGGTGTTTTGCTATTTCATCAAGGTTAAGAACAGAAGCTATCATATGGCTTACGTTTTTGATTATTTTCTGATAGTTATATTTCCCTTTTGAAAAAAGGTTATCGATCACGCTCTGTATTTTTGCTTTCAGCGGTCCGATTGCAAAAGCAATCAACAAAAAGAACAGCATGTGAACAAATATTGAATCAGAAAAATCAAAGTTTGTAAAAAGTCTGTTAGTGAAAGTAATAACAAGCGCATATAAACAGGTAATAAGGGCTGTTATAAGCGAATATATAAGGCTCTTTTTAATCAAAATTCCCATGTCGAGCAGATCATGCTTAAAAAGACCGATTGCAAAAATAAAAAGAGGAATAAAACTGAAATTACCAGGCGGATATATTGGATATCCCATAATTGGAAGTACGTTAAGACCGTTCATGAGGCCCATAAGCCCGAACCCTGCGAAAACATATTTCAGACGGTTTTTTTGGGCGCTGCTTTTTTCATTTTGAATTGCCTGAAAAATAAGTCTAAGAACAATGATAGTTACGCAAAGGCCTCCGATTCCGAAAAGAGGATAAAGAACTCCGGCCTTTGCAAAAAGACCAAATGTATGTTTTTGCATGGACTCGATATAAAGCGGCGTGGGAATAAACCACATTAGTATAAACGCAAAACCATATGCAGCTCTAATAAGCCATTTTTTACCGGAAATATTAAGATATGAGTGAAAAAAATGGATATATACCGGAAAAAGATAAATTACAAAAAAATGGTCTATACGACTGATTGTCAGCGCCATTTCGCTGGATTTCAGGTTAAATGCAAACAATATATCTATATAGAGAAAAGAACCGAGCATGCAGGTAATAAAAAAGAGGATATTTACTTTTGTTCTGTGCCCCCTTATGACCGCTAAAACAGCGAGCCCTAAGAAGCAGCATAATGTAAGAAAGGGTGGGATACTAATAAATATATTCATTTGCAGTTTCGCCTGCCTGATAATCTGTTTGCCGCCATGTCAAGCATTTCATGTGCATGGGCAAGGGTTGCTCTTGTGATTTCTACCCCCCCTAACATTCTGGCTATTTCTTTGACTCTATCTTTATTGTCAAGAGGTTTTATGATTGTTACAGTTCTTCCGCGATATACTTGTTTCGAAATTCTGAAATGATGATCTCCGAATTTTGCTATCTGCGGCAAATGAGTTATACATATTATCTGATGATAACATGAAAGCAAAGACAGTTTTTCACCTACAACATCGGCAACCCTTCCACCTATTCCAGCATCAACCTCGTCAAAAACTACGGTTTCGACTGCTTCGTTTTCGGCTAAAATAGCTTTTAATGCAAGCACCACTCTTGAAAGTTCACCTCCGGACACAATAGTTGAAAGCGGCTTCAGATCTTCGCCTATATTCGGCGCTATCATAAAGGTGGCCCTGTCAGCTCCGGTTTCGCTGACAGGCTTTTTATCAATAGTAAGATATGAATTAATGTTTTTTTCTGATGATATTGATTCAAGTGATATTTTAAATTTTGTCTGGGACATCTCAAGAAATGACAGTTCTTTTTCCACCCTTTTTGCCAGTATTTCAGCTGTTTTTTTTCTTTTTTCCGAAAGATTCCTGGCGTATCCTGCTAATTTTTCATGCAGCTTTTCCAGCTTTGCTCTAATTCCAGCTTTTTTTTCAGTTAAATTCGCTATATTTGAAAGTTCAAGATTTATTGATTCAAGATGTGCGAATATGGCCTCAAAAGATCCCCCGTATTTTCGTTTCAGTTTATGAAGAACATCAAGACGATCTTCGACATCTTCAAGAAGCCTTTCATCTATTTCTATTTTATTCCGGTAGTCTCTGAGCTTTTCGGCAATATCCTCTAAGTTAAATATTGATCTGCCAAGATCTTCGGTCTGCGGTGTAAGTGCGGGATCAAGCATGGCTGCTTTTTCGAGTTTTTTTCTTACCTCAACAATACGATCTATTATCGCTCCTTGAGAGCTGTAAAGTTCTTCAACACCTTCATGTACTGTTTTATAAAGTATTTCTCCATTTTTAAGCAGAATTTTTTTCTGTTCAAGGTTCTTGTCTTCACCTGGATTAATTGAAGCATTGCTTATCTCGTTTTTCTGGAATTCAAGAAAACTTATGCGTTCTTCCTGCTTGTCTTCAGTATTCTTTAGTTCCTGCAGCATGCTTATTAAAGGGATTATTTCATGATAATATCTGTAAACCAGGTTCCGCTGCTTCATCAAACCGCCGAACCGGTCAAGTATTAAAAGGTGCTGATCTTCTTTTAAAAGACCCTGATGAGCGTGCTGGCCCGATATACTGGCAAGGTTTTCTGTTATTGAATTCAGCATCTGCACGGTTGCAAGACGGCCGTTTATATAGATGCTGTGTCTGTCTTTGCGGGAAATAATTCTTTTTATCACCAGTTCTTCAGATTTATCAAAACCTTCTGCTTCCATAATTCTGGCAACTATGCTTTCTGGTGCAATCTGGAATAATGCCTCAAGCTCTGCTGTTTCAGCTCCCGTGCGGATTAATTTTGAGCTTGCCTTACTGCCAAGCAGCAGATTTACGGCATTTATTATTATTGACTTGCCTGCGCCTGTTTCACCGCTTAATATGGTAAGTCCATCTGAAAATTTTATATGCAGATTATCAATTATGGTAAAGTTTTTAATAAAAAGTTCTCTAAGCATATTTGGGCAGACTCTTTTGACAGGATT
>CAYYMU010000141.1:0-6036 GCA_964472445.1 uncultured Desulfobacteraceae bacterium | reverse complement strand
ATTTCAATTGGTTAAATTTAACCTTTTTAAGGAATATTAACTCCGAAAGTTGAGTAACTTATATATCCCTTGTGCCTGTCTTTGGCACAAGTCTTGGAGTGCTGGTTAAAAAAGATAGATAAAACATTTCGCTTTAAAAATTGAATTTGGCTCCTTTAGGTGTTGGTTTTGATAGAAATCAAGGGTGCGAGCCTTGAAATTGGAAATTAGAAATTGGGAAGAACAGTACAAAAGCATGAATCCCAAAAATGCTCACAGAGCGAACAAATTTTACTTTTTACGATTTCATCAAATTTCCAATTTCTATTTTCCAATTTCAACGTTCCGTGAACGCTTACTTTTATTTTATCCTGAAAAACCCGGTCCTCAGGGCCAGGTCAGAGTTATCCGGCTTTGCCTGGAGAAATGCTGCAAGAGTTTGAAGTAAACTAAAGTTTGAAGTGAGCTAAAGTTAAGGAATTCTGTCAATTATATAAAATAAGCGGAGCGACTCCATAACTTTAGGCACTTTTAACTTGTACCGCTTTAAGTAAAACAGCCCCTTTTAGGGGCAAACCAAAGCCGGGTCCTCTGGACCCGGATATTTACAGATTTTCAAAAGATGGGCTGGGCCCTTATCAATGATTCATAAAATATTTAAAAATCCGATAACCAGAATGAGAATATCGCGTTTCAGGGAAATAAAGCGCGCTTATATTTCTTTCTGGATACTGGTTATTTTTTATTTAATAAGTCTTGGCTCAGAATTTATATGTAATGATATTCCCCTGTATGTCAGGTTTAATGAAAAATCATATTTTCCGGCAGTCAAATTTTATCCTGAATATGTGTTTACAGGAAACAACGAGAAAACAAGGCCGGATTACAAAGCCATAAATGAAAGCCCGGAATTTAAAAAAAACTCCGATAATTTTATGCTCTTTCCATTGATTCCTTACAGCCCTTTTGAAAGCATCAGCCCTGAGTCAATAGAGGTTTCAGATAATATTACAGTTGTTTTTACTCCAATCCCAAAGATGGGGACAGTTAATATCAGAAGAGATTATTCAATTGTCGGATCCTCCTCATTTGATTCTTTTATTAACAGAGAAGATCAACAGACAGAAGATGTTTTCCTTACTGAATATTACAGTATTCCCAAAGACATAATACAGAGCATTGAAAAAAGATTTGCCAATGAAAATGCCTTGCGATTAACATCCTCAAAAATACCCGGCCGTAATGGAATCAAAGTCATCATTTCTTTATCTACATATATTCCGCGCAAAAAACCACCAAAAACTGTCAGGCTCAGATTCAGAGAGGTTGAGACAAAAGAGCGCGGCATGGAAAAAATGGTTTTCAACAAAAGGCTTAAGCCTGTTAAAAACAAAATCACACAGGAAAGTTTTGATATATGGAGCTCTCTTACAGCTCAAGATAGAAAAACGATTTTAAATATGGTGGGCCGGCGATTTTTGCATACAGTTGATGTTTTTGTTTTAAAGGTTAAAAACAGGCTTTACAGTATTAGCTTTGAAAAAGAGGATATTTACTTTCCATTTGCTCCTGTTAAGGATCATTTAATGGGTATTGACGGGGCAGGCAGAGATGTTTTAGCCCGAGTTCTCTATGGATTAAGGACTTCGCTGAGTTTCGGCCTGCTGCTTGTTGCATTTTCAATGACTATGGGAATCGCTGCAGGAGCTATTCAGGGATATTATGGCGGCACAATTGATATAACAGGCCAGCGTTTTATTGAGATATGGAGCGCAATGCCTTTTCTTTATATTATGATTCTTATGGGTTCTATCTATGGACGAAGCTTTTCTTTACTTTTATTTTGCTACGGGCTTTTTAACTGGATAGGAATTTCTTATTATGTGCGTGCGGAATTTCTTCGCTTGCGTGAAAAGGAATTTGTTGAAGCTGCCAAGTGCATGGGAGTGCCGTCGTATAAAATAATTTTTAAACATATTCTTCCCAATGCAATGGTTCCTGTAATAACTTTTTTCCCTTTCTCACTTGTAGGCGCAATAGGAGCCCTCGCAGCCCTTGATTATCTTGGATTTGGGCTTCCTCCGCCTACTCCAAGCTGGGGGGAGCTTATATTTCAGGCGCAGCAGTACAGATGGGCATGGTGGCTTATTTTTTATCCATCACTGGTTTTATTTATGGTCATGCTTCTTGGCGTGTTTGTCGGTGATGGAATAAGAAATGTTTATGATCCAAAGAGATGCAGCAGGCTTGAGTAAGGAATTTAAAATTGCTGGAAGTAAAAAACATAACAGTTGTTTTTAAAACAGATAAGGGTAGCGTTAAGGCTGTTGATGATGTTTCGTTTCATATTGAGAAAAACGAAATTGTTGGACTGGTCGGCGAGTCAGGCTGCGGAAAATCTGCTACAGCCTTGAGCATTCTCCGTCTTATTCCGTTGCCTTATGGAAAAATTGAAACAGGCAGAATTATATTTCAAGGCAGAAATCTTCTTGAACTGGATTACCGGGAGATGCGTAAAATACGCGGCAGGCTGATAAGCATGATATTTCAGGAGCCAGGGTCTGCCCTTTCACCTTTACATAAAATTGGCAGGCAACTGACTGAAACCATTTTACTTCATAAAAATATAACCAGGAAAGAGGCATGGAATATTGCTGAAGCCTGGCTTGGAAAGGTTAAAATTCCTGCTGCAGGTGACAGGATGTCTGCTTATCCATACCAGCTTTCCGGAGGTATGCAGCAGAGAGTAATGATTGCCATGGCCCTGATGCTTGAACCCGATCTTGTCATAGCAGACGAACCTACAACAGCGCTTGACGTAACTATTCAGGCCCAGATTTTTGAGATAGTCAGAAGGATGAAGCAATCTAATACTTCCATACTGCTTATTACACATGATATGGGAGTGATATGGGAAATGTGTGACAGGGTAATGGTTATGTATGCCTCAAGGATAGTCGAGGAGGGGAGTAAAGAGGAAATTTTTTCAAAACCAGCACATCCTTATACCAGAGGGCTTCTTGAATCTATACCAAAATTTTCAGCTGATGGAGGCAGATTAAAGACAATTCCCGGCAGGGTCCCATCTCCTTTTAATTATACAACAGGATGTCATTTTTTTGATCGCTGCCCTCATTCGTTTAACAGGTGCAGGTCTGAAAGGCCAAAACTCATCGACCTTGGAGGAGGACATAAGGCAGCATGCTTTCTGGTTCAAAAATAAGCCGTAACAATCCAGGCGAATCAAGATTATTAGAGGTATATGATCTTCAGGCATGGTTTCCGATAAAACGCGGTATCCTGGCAAAAACAAGAGGTTATATAAAAGCGGTTGATGGAGCCTCGCTGTATATAGACAGGGGTGAAACACTCGGCCTTGTTGGCGAATCAGGCTGCGGCAAGAGCACACTTGCCAGAACTCTGCTGGGGCTGGAAAAAGTTCGAAAAGGCAAGATTATTTTTTGCGGCAGGAATCTTCTTGACCTCGATCATAAAGAGCTGAGAGACACAAGAAAGAAGATGCAGATAATATTTCAGGACCCTCTTTCTGCTCTTAATCCAAGAATGAACATTTTTGATATTATTACAGAAGGGCTTGTTGAATTCCGATTAATAGAAGGAGACAGGGCTGTTCATGCAAAAAAACTTATGAAGGAAGTCGGGCTTGATGAAGAATCCATATATCTTTATCCTCATGAATTTTCCGGGGGGCAGCGCCAGCGAATAAATATTGCAAGGGCTTTATCATTAAGACCCGATTTGATCGTCTGCGATGAACCGGTCAGCGCTCTTGATGTGTCTGTCCAGGCTCAGATTATCAATCTGCTTATGGACTTGCGAGACAGATATAATTTGTCTTATCTTTTTATATCACATGACTTAAGCGTTGTAAGCAACATTGCGCAACGTGTGGCTGTCATGTATTTTGGCAGAATAGTAGAAAGCGGATTGACCAGAGATATAATAAGCAATCCTATGCATCCTTATACAAAAGCTCTTATTAATGCAGTGCCCAGAGTATATCATGATGAGACCAGAAATGAAAAAAAGAAAATCCTTTTAAAAGGGGACATGCCTTCTTATCTTACTCCTCCTTCCGGATGCCTTTTTCATACACGCTGTCCAGAGGTTATGGATATATGCAGAGAAAAACCGCCACATGAGACTATGTCAGGCACGCATAAGGTATGTTGCCATTTATATAAAAAAAGACATGGTTGATGAATTCGTATGAGTTATTTGAAAGTCGTCACTCCAGCCTGCCTGTGTGTTGCACGCAGAGAGATGAAAACCGCAGTCCAGATTGCCTGTGACTGTTTAAAAATACTGGATTTTCTTTTTTTACCAGAACGACGGGGATTAGTGTTTTTTGACTTTTTACGACACCATCATAGTTGAGTGGTCGACTATTTAACAGGAGATACAGATGGCTGGTTTTTTTTGGGGCTGGTTATAGAATCTGAAATTTGGGTTTTAACATATTCGATTTTTTGTTTTATTATTTTTTTCTGGCTGTCATCAAGGTCAAGCAAAGCAGCTGTTTCAAGATAATCAAGAGCTGTTTTAAAACCATCGATAGTTTCTTTGCTTGCGGCAACATCGGCTTTATACTGGAGGATCATCATATCAATGCTGTTTAGACGTGTATGGGCTTTCTTGAGCAGAGTATCTGTAGTCCCAAAAGCAATAGCCTTGTTAAGATAGAATTTGATTCCTTCAAAATCGGGCATGCCCGGTAAATCCAGAAGAGCATCGGCTTTGTTAACGTAATAATTAAAGATAAGCGGAAAAGCCTCCTCTTTTAAATAAACATCTTTAATTGATTGCGGATCTTGTGCTCCGGGCAAAATAATAAACAGCTCTTTGCTCATCGGAGCGAATTTTCCCTTCCAGATTTCAACGGCTCCGTCGGTGGCATTAATATAATATTTATTCATGTTTAAAAAACTTGAATAAATAACAAGCGCCGATAGAATAATGAAAATGGCTGCAAGATATTTTATTAGCTTTTGCATTGATCAATCAGACCCTGGTTAAAGATTTTTTCATGCGGTCGAAATGACAAAAAAATGGATTTTCATTTAAGCATTATATAGACGATCAATCTATTTTTGTAAATATATTTTATGGGTCGCAAGGCTAATCCATTTGGAAATTTTATAATGAACCGGTTAAGTTTAGATAATAAAAAAAAGCAATTGATTGTGATTCTCAAGGAGTTTGATTCCCTGGCGGTTGCATTTTCAGGAGGCGCTGACAGCGCTTTTCTTCTTGCCGTAGCCCATGAAGCATTACAAAAGAATGTGGTCGCCGTTACAGCGGTCTCACCAATACATCCTGAGCGTGAAAAGCAGAAGGTAATAGAATTTGTAAAGAAATACGGCATTAAACATATTATAGTGCAATCAAAGGAAATGAGCCTGCCCGCTTTTGTGGTTAACAATAAGGACAGATGTTATGTATGCAAAAAAAATCTTTTTGAAAAACTTATAAAAATTTCATCAGACAGCGGCATCAAACACATAGCGCATGGAGCCAATACAGATGACCTTGAAGATTTCCGTCCCGGCATGATTGCAGCACACGAAATGAAAATCCTTGCACCGATGATTGATGCCGGGCTCACCAAGAATGACATCCGGCTGCTCTCTAAAGAAATGAATCTTGAAACATGGAACAAACCAGCCCTGCCGTGTCTTGCGACAAGGATTCCATACGGTGTTCCCATAACCATAAAGGCCCTTGAAATGGTTGATTATGCGGAAGAGATTTTGATAAGTCTTGGATTTAATGCCTGCCGCGTAAGAAAACATGAAAACACGGCAATGATAGAGGTAAATCCGGAAGAAATTGAAAATATTTCAGATAAAAAAAACAGGGAAACTATTGTCAGGAAATTCAGAAAAATAGGATTTTCCCATGTTGCAGTTGACCTTGAAGGTTATGTCCTGATTAAGCGGGTGCTCAATTTTGCTTGCAAATGACTTTCAAATAACTCAACAGTAGTTTTTGCCGGTTATCGCATCAGTTATAATTAAATTAAAACCAGAAAAAACT
>CAYYMU010000140.1:0-6113 GCA_964472445.1 uncultured Desulfobacteraceae bacterium | reverse complement strand
ATCAAAGTTATGGTATGGTTAAAAAATAATAATGAAAACTTTATCTCTTCAAAACCTGATTAAAACTTATGGCGGTAAAACAGCTGTAAACAGCGTAAGTCTGGATGTTAAAAGCGGCAGTGTCGTTGGACTCCTTGGCCCGAATGGAGCCGGCAAAACCACTACTTTTTATATGACTGTTGGAATTATAAGACCCGACAAAGGTAAGGTTTTTATTGACGATGAAGATATTACCGACTATCCAATGTATATGAGGGCTCGTAAGGGTGTTGGATATCTTCCTCAGGAGCCTTCGGTATTTAAAAAGCTTACTGTAAGACAAAATATTTTAGTAATTCTGGAAACACTGTCTATTTCAAAATCAGAGCAGAATTATCGTGCAGACACGCTTCTTAATGAATTGGGTATCAAACATCTTGCAGATCAGAAAGCTAATATGCTTTCAGGAGGGGAAAGGCGGCGACTTGAAATTACACGGGCACTGTCCACAAACCCATCATTTATTTTATTGGACGAACCTTTTGCAGGTATTGATCCTCTGGCTGTTATCGACATCAAAAATATAATTATGCACCTTAAAAAACGAGGAATTGGAGTTCTTATATCTGATCATAATGTAAGGGAAACTTTGCAAGCCTGCGGCGAGGCATATATATTAAACGAGGGGCAGGTTATTGAATCAGGCCGTCCCGAAAAGATAGCCTCCAGTGAAATTGCCAGGCGTATATATTTAGGGGACGAATTTAAATTATAAAATGGCTTTTGAATTACAACAAAAACTAAAATTATCCCAGCAGCTTATCATGACACCGCAGCTCCAGATGGCTATTAAGCTTTTACAGCTGTCACGTCTGGAACTTATAGATACTGTGCGACAGGAAATGGAGGAAAATCCTACTCTTGAAGAAGTGACAGATATCGCTGTTGAAGAAAAATCTGTTGAAAATTCTGAACTTGAGCCGGATAAAACAAAAATCAAAGAAGTCACAATAGAAGAAAAAATTCATGATGATATTGATTGGAGCAATTATCTTGACGAATATAATTCCTCCGGCAGAATTCATTTTGAAACAGAAAAAAAAGCTGAGATAAATTTCGAATCATTTGTAGCTCAAAAGGAATCTTTGCATGAACACCTTCTCTGGCAGTTTCTGATGACACCTCTTACAAAGGAAGAAGAAGGTGTCGGGAGTTTAATTATCGGAAACCTGGACAAAGATGGTTATCTCAAGGTTTCTGCGGAAGAACTCGCTGAATCAGGCGGTTCAACAACAGAAAAAGTAGAAAAGATTTTATCAATAATACAGACTTTTGACCCGATTGGGGTATGCGCAAGGGATCTAAGAGAATGCCTTCTTATTCAGGCACGACATCTTGGCCTGGATGATACGATAATAACAGAAATTATCAAAAACCATCTTAAGCACCTTGAAAACAAGAACTATAAGGCCATTGCAAGGGCACTAAAGGTAAGTATTGAAGAAATTTTTTCAGCTGTAAAGATCATTCAAGGATTAGAGCCAAAACCAGGACGGCAATTTTCTGATGAAGAGCCTCAATATATTATTCCAGATATATATGTTTATAAATCAGAAAATGAATTCAGGATAACGGTTAATGATGAAGGCATGCCGAAACTTCGAATCAGCTCTTTTTACAAAAACACAATAAAAAAAGGACAAAAAATACCTGACAGCGCCAGGGACTATGTACAGGAAAAAATGCGTTCAGCTGCATGGCTGGTTAAAAGTATTCATCAACGCCAAAAAACCATTTACAAGGTTGTGGAAAGCATTTTGAAATTCCAGAGGAATTTTTTCGAAAAGGGAATAGCTTATTTAAAACCTATGGTGCTCAGAGATGTGGCTCAGGATATCGATATGCACGAATCGACTATAAGCAGAGTTACAACGAATAAATATGTCTATACGCCTCAGGGCATTTTTGAATTGAAATATTTTTTTAATAGTTCTATTAATTTGATAGATGGTGATGTAATAGCCTCTGCAAGCGTTCAGGAAAAAATGAGGCAGATTATCGCCAGTGAAAATCCAAAACTACCTTACAGCGACAATGAAATTTCGCAAATTTTGAAAAAGTTTAATATCAGTATCGCGCGAAGGACTGTAGCTAAATATCGTGACAGGTTAAAAGTCCTGCCATCAAATAAACGCAAACAATTTTAGGGAGGTTTTTGCATGCAGACATCTGTAACTTTTAAAAATTTAGATTCCTCTGAAAATTTAAAATTATATGTTCAGGAAAAACTTAATCGCCTTGATAAGTATCTGTATAATCCAGCTGAAGCAAATGTTGTGCTTTCGGTTGAAAAATTTCGTCATATAGCAGAAATTAATATTACAGGAGACCAACTGAATATAAATAGCAAAGAAGAAACAGGATATATGTATTCGGCCATTGATATGGTGCTTGATAAACTCGAAAAACAGATAAAGAAAAATAAAGAGAAAAACAGAAGCCAAAGCCACAGGAGCAGTTCAAAAACAAAAGAAAAAAATGCTTTTGTCGAAGACGCTACTAATAATGACGTAGAGGTTGAAAAAGAAATAAAAATCGAAAAAATAGAATATAAACCAATGGATATAGAGGAAGCTGTAATGCAGATGGATATAAAGAAAAGCAATTTTCTTGTATTTACAAATGCCAGGACAGAGCGGGTTAATGTTCTTTACAACCGAAATGATGGCCATTATGGATTGATTCAGCCCAGTACAAATTAAAATCTGAGACTGACGCCGCATCACGGGAAAATGGCAGTTATGCAAAGGTCTCAACATGAGAAGTGTTTTACAGCCGAGTTTTGGCTCAATAAAAATATTAACAAAATCTTTCGGTGAACATAAAATGAAAATTCTTGAAGTTTTAAATAAAGAAGTAATTGTTATTGATCTTAAATCAAATGACAAAAAGGGTGTGCTTGAAGAGCTTGTTACTCCTGCAGCCCGTATAGCCGGTGTAAACCATGAGGAGGTCATGAGAGTACTGCTTGAAAGGGAACGATTAGGCAGTACTGGTATAGGAGGAGGCATAGGTATTCCTCACGGCAAACTAAAAGATCTGAAATCTCTGGTTCTTGGCTTTGGCCTCAGCCGTAAGGGGGTTGACTTTGAATCTATGGACGGAAAACCGACTTACATTTTTTTTCTTTTGGTTACCCCGGAAAATTCAACAGGTCTTCATTTGAAATTGCTTGCCAGGATTTCCAGAATTCTTAAGAATGACCTTTTCAAGGAAAAGCTTATGAAAGCTTCTGACAGTCTCGAAATTCTCTCTATTATAAAAGAAGAGGATGACAGGTTTTAAAAACCAAGGATATAAATAAAGATAATAAGGAATTTTATGATAGGTATAGTTATTGTGACGCACAGAGAGCTTGGAAATGCATTAATTGATGCTGCTGAATTCATTCTGGGCAGCAGACCTGAATCTATTGAATTCGTTTCCATAGACTTGAATGAAAAGGCAGATGTTCTTCGCTTAAAGATTACAGAAGCAATAAAAAAGGTTAAAACAGACGAGGGCGTACTTATTTTAACTGATATGTTTGGAGGAAGCCCTTCCAATCTCAGTTATTCATTTCTTGAAGAGGGAAAGGTAGAAGTCCTGTCCGGCGTTAACCTTCCCATTTTGTTAAAAGCAATCAGCTCTCGAAAAAAGACCGAACTCGCTAAAATAGGGCACGATCTTGAAGCTTTTGGCAAAAGGAGCATTTCTCTTGCAAGTGCTATTTTAAAGGGGAATAAACGAATATAGTTCGGTGTTTTAGATTAAGGATACATTATGAGCGTTAAAATAGGCATAAACGGTTTTGGAAGAATAGGACGTTTTATTCTCCGGGCCGCTGTTAATAATCCTGAAATTGAGGTTGTGGCAATTAACGATCTTGCAAATCCAGCCACAATGGCCCATCTTTTTGCCTATGATTCTGTGCATGGCAGACCTGGCTTTGAGGTTAAGGCCGGGGAAGAGTCAATTAAAGTAGCAGGAAAATCAATCGGCATTACATCTATAAAGGATCCTGCCAGTCTTGCATGGAAGGATTTTGGTGTTGATATTGTCATGGAATGTACTGGAATTTGCAGAGATTGTGAAAGTGCGTCAAAACATCTTGCTGCAGGGGCTCGAAAGGTTATTATATCTGCTCCGGCCAAAGATCCTGATATTACGATTGTCATGGGAGTTAATTCGAACCAGTATAATCCTGCACAACATCACATTATATCAAATGCTTCCTGCACCACAAATTGTCTTGCGCCGGTTGCAAAGGTGATTTTAGAAAATTTCGGCATCAGGGCAGGACTGATGACCACCGTACATTCTTATACCGGGGATCAGCGCCTTCTTGATTCTCCCCACAAAGATCTGCGAAGGGCAAGATCCGCAGCCATGTCAATGATTCCGACCACAACAGGCGCTGCAAAAGCAGTTGCTCTTGTGATTCCGGAATTATCGGGGAAACTCAATGGACTCGCAATCCGGGTTCCAACGCCGAATGTATCTCTTGTCGATCTGGTAGTAACAGTGGAAAAAGCAGGAGTTACTGTTTCCGATATCAATCAGGCTCTTAAAGCTGCTTCAGAAAGAACGCTTTCCGGCATACTGGGATATAGTGAACTTCCTCTGGTATCAATTGATTATAATGGTTCTCCGTTATCTTCCATCGTTGATGCGCCAACAACCTGTGTTATTGATAATATGGTAAAAGTGGTTTCCTGGTATGATAATGAAGCTGGATATTCAAACAGGATGGTGGATCTTGCCGCCATGATAGGGGCGCAGCTTTAGAGGCCGTTTTTATGCAAAGGAGACACAACTAATGGAAAAACGCAGGTCACTTATTGCTGGAAACTGGAAGATGTTTAAAACATCTTCGGAAGCTGTGGAAACAGCGCAGAAGCTTGTTGAACTGACAGATGGCAAGGTTTCTTCTGATATTATGATTGCCCCTCCGTTTACATCACTTGTACCTGTTTCAGATATTTTAAAGGGAAGCAATATTGCTCTTGGCGCGCAGAATATTTTCTGGGAGCCCGAAGGAGCCTATACTGGTGAAATATCATCGGCAATGCTCGTATCAGCTGGATGCGAATATGTTATAATTGGTCATTCCGAAAGGCGTCAATATTTTGGGGAAACAGATATTACGGTTAACAAAAAAATAAAGGCGGCGATTAAGGCTAATCTGGTACCCATTATATGTGTAGGAGAATCTGAAAAGGAACGTGAATCAAATAATACATTTTTCGTTCTTGACAAACAACTAACAAAAGGATTAAAAAATCTGGCTTTAAATGATATAAAAACTTTAGTTATAGCTTATGAGCCTATCTGGGCCATTGGTACGGGTAAAACAGCTACAAGTAAGCAGGCTCAGGAAATTCATAAGTTTTTACGTTCATTAATAGAAAAGAATTTTGGTGATAGTCTTGCCAAGTCCATCAGAATATTGTATGGAGGCAGCGTAAAACCTGATAGTATAAAAGAGCTTATGTCAATGCCCGATGTTGATGGCGCGCTTGTTGGAGGCGCGAGCTTGAACCCTGAAACATTCAGTAAAATAGTTAATTTTTGAATATAAAATTATGATTACAACTTTATTATTAATAACACATATAATCGTATGCATAGCCCTCATTATGATAGT
The DNA here is from genome assembly GCA_964472445.1 of uncultured Desulfobacteraceae bacterium. Classification (GTDB taxonomy): domain Bacteria; phylum Desulfobacterota; class Desulfobacteria; order Desulfobacterales; family ETH-SRB1; genus CAYYMU01. The sequence goes on along the minus strand of CAYYMU010000140.1, from coordinate 448 downwards.
TTTGCTGCAGACCGGAAAGGGTGCAGATATGGGCGCTGCTTTCGGAGGTGGTTCCAGCCAGACCCTTTTCGGGAGTACTGGCGCGTCAACCTTTCTTAGCAAGGCTACAACAGCCGCGGTAATTATATTTATGCTAACATCACTGGGGCTTGCTTATATCTCGTCGCATAGAATCGGAGATTCTGTGATGATCGAACAAAAAGCTCCGGTTGAAAAACAAGCGGCGCCTGCCGAACCTGAAAAAAGCACTTTGCCTGTGCCTGAAAATCCAGAGTCGGCAAAAACTGCTGAATAAGTTTTATTTTTTTCAAAACCTTTGGAAATGCCGAAGTGGTGGAATTTGGTAGACACGCTATCTTGAGGGGGTAGTGGGGAAACTCGTGCCGGTTCAAGTCCGGCCTTCGGCACCATTGTTTTTAAGCCCACCTTTTAGGCTTCTTGAAACACT
>CAYYMU010000139.1:0-6124 GCA_964472445.1 uncultured Desulfobacteraceae bacterium | reverse complement strand
AGCTTCTCGCCAGAGGCGAGCAAGAATTGACTACAACTAATCGGGAGATGATCCGAAAAATTTAGAGGCAGGAATACATTGAACATTTTTAGGTCTCGCTGGTTGGAATTTGAGCGTGACGCAGGCACACGTAAGCGCTGAAAATCAGCGCTCAACCGGAAAAAGGGGGAGGCTTTTATAAGGGTCGCGCTTGAAGGACGCAAAAAAACTATATTTTATAAATTATTCTTTTTTCAGTAATGACAATATCTACGTGCTTATCATGTGACTCAACAGGCACCTGTTTAATTATCTGATATTCAAAGGCCAGAGCTACTTTTCTGGTGGTAATCGACAGTTTCGGAATAAGTCGGTCATAGTAGCCCTCACCCGATCCTATCCTTCCGCCTTTTTCGTCAAAAGCAAAACCTGGAATTATTGCTATATCGATAAAGTCAATAGGCACCTTTTTGCAATGCTCAGGCACAGGCTCCTTAACTCCTCTTGGACCAGGCTTCAAATCAGAATCAAAGTTGTCCACCCTCATGAATTCCATTGTATGCATTGTAGTATTAAAAGCAGGGAGTATAACTGTTTTGTTGTAGTCAAAACATTTTTTTATTATATTGTTTGTGGCTACTTCACCGTTGATATTCATATACAGCAGAGCAACCTTTGACTCAAGAAAATTAGCAAAACCAAAAAACCTTGCTTCTATTTCTCTGGTTTTTTTTATTACTTCATCAGGAGAAAATTCTTTAAGCCTTGTCGCCATATACTTGCGAATTTCGCTTTTTTTTTCTTTAAAGTCCTCCATAATCCTTCTCCAAAACAAATATTTTTTATGAATCACTTATTAAATATTTACACACACAAACCGTTTTTAAAATTAATTTTTTAATATACTACCATTAAGCGCTAAAGTCAACCATCAATAATTATTGACTATAAAGTCAGCACATGATAAAAACGAATCTTTTATGTAACTATTCAGCCACAGACTTGTCCGCCTTTGGAGGATTTACACAGACCCGCCCGCCACTGCGAGGCACGAGCGGGCAGGTGACCGCAGACAGGTTTAAATACAGTAACTACCCAGGCACAGAGGGGCAAAGGTACAGTGGTGCAAAGATTTTTGCCAGACCTGCAAATCTCTATATGTTTTTATTGTGTCCTAAAAAACCTGGTCCTTTGGGCCAGGTCAGAGATAGATGGCTTTGCCCTGGAGTTTTGTGTTTAAAAAAGGAACGTCGAACACCCGTCCGCCTCGCAAGCGAGAGCGTTGCGGGCAGGTCGAACCCTGGTCGCCTCTGGCGCCGCCGAAGGCGACCAGGGTTCATCTTTTTCATGCAAAACAAATCTCCTCTGGGGATAGCCAAAGCCTGATCCTCTGGGCCAGGATTTTTTACTTTACTTCGTGCCATTGTGCCTTTGCCCCTCTGTGCCCGAGTAGTTATATGATAACAAAAGAAAAAATATCCGTGATAGTCAGCGTAGATCGGTGGCTGAGTAATTACCATTTTATAAACTTTTTTTCGTAAAGGTAAATATAGTTATCTGTTATGCTTGATATTAAGCTTGTAATACAAAATTTTTCACAGGTAGAAAAAGCTCTTTTAACGAGAGGCACAAAAGTCGGAATTGGGGTTTTAAAAGATTATAATTCTGCACGCAAAGCAATTCTACTTGAGATTGAAGAGCTAAGACATAACCGCAATCTGGTTTCCCAGCAAATTGCAGACATGAAAAAAGCAGGTGAAGATGCAGACGCCATGGTTGCTGAAATGCGTACTGTTTCAAATGAAATAAAGGAATTAGATAAGCCTTTATCTGAAAACGAAGAAAAAATTCATAATATAATTATGGAGTTGCCGAACATCCCAAATCCATCAGTTCCAGTCGGAAAGGATAGTTCAGACAATCCGGTTTTGAAACAAGTCGGCAAACCTCCTGAGTTTGAATTCAAGCCGGTTCCTCATTGGACATTGGGAGAAAACCTGGGAATACTTGATTTTGACAGAGCTGCCAAAATTGCAGGGGCACGCTTTCCTCTTTATTACAGCGCGGGCGCAAGAATGGAAAGAGCTCTGATAAATCTTATGCTTGATACTCACACCACGGAACACGGCTATAAAGAAGTTCTCCCGCCTTTTATAGTAAACCGGAAAAGCATGACCAGTACAGGCCAGCTCCCAAAATTTAAAGAAGACCTTTTTAAATTAGAAGGATGGGATTATTTTTTGATCCCTACTGCTGAAGTGCCGGTTACAAATATTCACCGAGATGAAATATTAGACGAAGATATTCTGCCGATTCTATATGTTGCTTATACTCCGTGCTTTCGCAGCGAAGCAGGTTCTTATGGAAAAGATACAAGAGGCTTGATAAGACAACATCAGTTCAACAAGGTGGAGCTTGTGAAATTTTCCAGACCGGAAGATTCCTATGATGAACTCGAAAAGCTCTTAAATAATGCTGAGACAATTTTAAAAATTCTTAATCTTTCCTATCAGGTTATTTGCCTGTGTACCGGTGATCTGGGTTTTTCAGCGGCAAAAACTTATGACATCGAAGTCTGGATGCCAGCCCAGGGTGTTTACAGGGAAATTTCATCCTGCAGCAACTTTGAAAATTTTCAGGCAAGACGCGCTAATATCAGGTTCAGGAGAAAAGGCAAAAAGGGCACAGAACTGGTTCATACATTAAATGGATCAGGACTTGCAGTAGGAAGAACTGTAGCGGCCATACTTGAAAACTACCAGCTTCCCGACGGATCTGTAGTTATTCCAGAGGCATTGAGGCCATATATGGGTGGAATGGAAAAAATAGAAAAATGAAACCTGAAGATTTTCCAAAAGAAATAAAACAATATATTATTCCCGAACAAAGAGGAAAAATTGTTTACCGCTGTCTTGGTTGCGGCCTTGAATTCGGCATTGAGAAGTTGCTCTATACATGCCCGAATTGCGGTCAGGTTTTGCTTATTTATGATTTGCAGTTTGACGGGCTGAAAAAAATATCCGGAAAATTATGGCGCAAAATTTTTGATTATCGCAGAATGCTTACCATACCAGCATTAAAAGGCATTTATCTGTATCATGAGTTTATCGGCCCTGTTATACCTCTTGAGTCAGTTGTCTATCTTGGTGAAGGACACACTCCTGTTATAGAAGCTAATTCTTTTTTACAGAAAAAAGCGGGCGTCAGGTTTTTCTTTAAAAATGACGGTCAGAACCCAAGCGCCTCTTTTAAGGATAGAGGCATGGCGAGTGCCTTGAGTTACATCAATTTTCTTATCAAAAACAAACACATCTCTGATGTGCTGGCCATCTGTGCTTCAACTGGAGACACATCGGCTTCAGCTGCATTATATGCATCCTTTCTTCAGCCTCATGTTAAGTCTGCTGTGCTTCTTCCCCATAAAAAAGTGACGCCGCAGCAACTTTCGCAGCCTTTGGGAAGCGGAGCTGCTGTGTTTGAAATCCCGGGTGTATTTGACGACTGCATGAAGGTCGTTGAAGCCATGTCGGAAAAATATAATGTAGCTCTTTTAAATTCCAAAAATGCCTGGAGAATATTAGGCCAGGAATCATATTCATATGAAATTGCGCAGAATTTCGAATATAATGTGAAAGACAAGGTAATAGTATTGCCGATTGGCAATGCAGGTAATATTACTGCGGTTATAAACGGTTTTTTAAAGTTTTATGAAACCGGCATAATAGAAAGTCTTCCAAAAATTATCGGAGTTCAATCAGAACATGCAAACCCTGTTTACAGGTATTATCTCGAACCTGATGCAAAAAAACGGAAATTTATCCCTGTAACGGTAAAACCCAGCGTAGCGCAGGCCGCTATGATCGGAAATCCTGTTTCAATGCCAAGGGTAATACATCTCGTAGATATGTATAATCGTATTTCAGGCAGAAAAAATGTCTTTTTTATAGAGGTCTCAGAGCAGGAAATAATTGACTGGGAACTTACAGCCAACCGTAATGGTCATATTGCCTGTACTCATGGAGGAGAATCTTTGGCAGGCCTTGTTAAGGCCAAAAAACAGAAAATTGTTAAAAATACTGATATTGCGGTTGTTGATTCAACCGCTCATGCACTGAAATTTTCCGGTTTTCAGGAAATGTATTTTGAAAACAGCTTTCCACCTGAATTTGAAATAACTTCTGATCCGGATCTTATAAACACTCCTGTGTTAGTAAGTCCAAAGGACTTGAAAAAGGTTCCTGCCCCTGGAAAACCATTAAAGAAAAATGATTTTAAGCGATTTGTTAAACGTGTTTCAGAAGAAATCGCAACAACATTGAATCTAAAAACCAGATAAAAGGCGAGCGTTTGCGAAAACTATTTATTACAGTATTATTAATCTGTATTACAGCCTCTTATTCTGCAGCCAGTGCTTTGCTCTATAAAAACTATATTGTGCGTTACGATAAGGGAAAAGATATATTATGCGATCCTTATGTTGTTCAAAAAGGTGACTGGGTTTTTAAGATCTTCAGGCAAAAAGGAGAAATTTCCCATAAGGATTTCCCGGAATTCCTGGCTATATTTAAACGCCTAAACCCCAGCTTACGTAATATTGACAGAATACGTCCCGGCCAGCATATTCTTATTCCCTTAAAAAAATTAAAAAAAAAATCTCTTCCAGATCAAGCTTCAGGAGTTGTTACTATTCCGTTTGTAACGATTTCCAACCTGCCTGATATTATTAAACCCTTTTCAAAAGAACATATTGTGCGGAAAGGCGAGTTTATCTCAAGACTTATTTTAAAGGTTTATGGTTCATCTGTAAAAAAATCATACAGAGAGGGGCTTGCTCTGTTCAGACTTATTAACCCGGATATTGTTAATTTGAATCATATTTATGCTGGACAAAAAATATATATTCCAGATTCATCTCTTCGAAACAAGCCATGGTACAATTCTTTATTTGATTCATATGGTAACATCAAAATAAAACCTGATCTGAAAATTTCCGAGCCTTTTATTACAGAAAAACCTCTCGAGACCAATTATACCTCTTTTGATGCAGTTGCTTCGATTTTAGATGCAACACTTTTAAATAAAGGCACATACTATTTCCCGGGAAAAGTGGATTATAACCTCGATCTTTCAAGCTTTCCTTTAATAGAGCTTAAAGATGGAACAAAATTTTTGCTGACCACCTCCACAAATAAAAAAATGAATGCATCCGGCTTCAATGCTGTCAAATCATACTGGAATAAAATCAAAATTATTCCATCCGACAATGAAGCTTCAATAGATCAGACTGTTGATTTAATTATGAAGTCTATTGGTAAAAAAGCATTTAAAAATAAAATATTGTTTTCTGATAATGGCGTTAAGATGGAAATCCAGGGGAAATGGATAATTGACCAGACATGTTCCGACGGAGGTGAAAAAACATATCTGTGTATTACGCCTGTTAAGAATTCGGATGAGAAGACTCCTGATTCAATAGTCAGGTATCTGGAACAGAACAATATAATAATAAAAGATTTTTTAAAAGATCTTAAAGACCCAAAACAGGAACCCCTGGCCGCGCAAAATGAGAATTCAGCAAAAGACGCAGTTGTAATAGATTTTTCAGATCATAAAGCTATTGTTAATACTTTGCTTACAGCAATGGATTATAATTATACCCAGAATGTCGTTATTACCTTCCCTTATGCTGGAATTCAAATAAAAGCCCTGTCAAACCTCATATCAATCAGTAATGGAAAATCAGTGCTGATTGATTTTGAAGATCTTTATGGTGACGCAGTTGCAGTGATAAAAAAAACAGGCTTTGAAATAATTCAAATAAAAAAGAAAGACCCTGCGCATGAAATAATAGAAAACATTCTTAATACATTAGAAATTTCTTATGAAAAGGCCCCGACTTTTATGACATCAAAAAGAGCAGATGTACATAATACTTCTTTAACTGTCCCTGGTTATCTTATTTCAAATAAAAAAAATCATAAAACACTTATCGCAACAGTGCCTGTGAATGATGATGTAGTTCAATTTTTAACAAATCAGGATATAAGGGTAATAATGAGTAGATGAGTTGAAGACTTATAAGTGAGCTAAAGTGCCTAAAATGAGCTAAAGTGCCTAAAGTTAAGGTGTCGCTTCGCTCCATTAA
>CAYYMU010000138.1:0-6142 GCA_964472445.1 uncultured Desulfobacteraceae bacterium | reverse complement strand
ACGAAAATTTGCGAAAATTTGGGCCGCTTCTCACGCTTTTGCAGTAGGATCAGAATTCTCGGACAGGCTCATAGTTAATTATTATAGTGATATGGGTATTTTGAGATCTTTACAAAATACCCTCTTTTATTTTCGCCAGAGGTCTTGAGACCTGGTCTCAAGGCGCCGTCAAAGTAAAGAGTCAAAACTTAAAATGAATATCAAAAAAAAGAAAGAAAAGAAAACAAAAAAAACCCCGGGCAACTCTCTTGTCAAATTCGATCCTCTTCAGCGATATCTATCTGAAATAAATCGGCACAAATTGTTAACAAGGCAGGAAGAAATAGACCTCGGAATAAAAATACAGGAACATGATGATCCGGATGCAGCTTATACCATGGTGACTTCAAATCTCAGGCTTGTAGTAAAAATTGCGCTGGAGTTCCAGAGAATATGGATGCAGAATCTTTTAGATCTGATACAAGAAGGAAATATAGGGCTTATGCAGGCTGTAAAGAAATTTGATCCATACAAAAATGTTAAGTTCTCATATTATGCTTCTTTCTGGATAAAAGCATACATTCTCAAATTTATCATGGATAACTGGCGTCTTGTAAAAATTGGCACAACCCAGGGACAGCGAAAACTTTTTTTTAAGTTAAAAAAGGAAAAACAAAAACTTATTGAAGAGGGTTTTGATCCCAAGCCAAAACTGCTTTCAGAAAGACTGGGAGTGTCTGAGCGGGAAATAGTAGATATGGACCAGCGGCTCGATGGTTGGGATGTGTCCTTAGATGCGCCCTTAAAAGATGATACAAATACATCAAGAATAGAAATCCTTGAGACAACATCTGATTCTTTGGAGGAGCAGGTGGCAAAAAAGGAGATAGAATCTCTTCTACATGATAAAATTGCTGAATTTAGAAAAAAATTAACAAAAAGGGAACTCGAAATATTTGATTTGCGCATTTTTTCAGATTCACCTGTTACTTTGCAGGAAATTGGTGATCGCTATAACATATCAAGAGAACGTGTGCGTCAGGTTGAAAAAAATGTGATAAAAAAAATAAAAGATTATTTTAAACAGGAACTACCTGATTTTGAATCTTATATTGATAAAGAGTAGGGCTTTAATAGTGGCCTCACGCTAAGGCGCAAAGGCGCTAAGAAAAAAACGGTTTTTTTCGTGTTCTTCGTGTTGAGACGAATAAAAAAAGTGTTAAGTGTCAGGAGTTAAGTGTTAGGATTATAGGATTAGAAGAAAAAGAAAAGGAATGAACCCTGGTCGCCTCTGGCGCCGCCGAAGGCGGGTAAACATCGAACATTGAACGCTCAACATCGAACCCTGGTCGCCTCTGGCGCCGCTGAAGGCGGGTAAACATCGAATGTGGATATCGCTCCGCTCATTTTTATAAAATTGAAACGCCGAAGGCGTACCATAATTCGACGTTGGAAGTTCCTTTTGTTTTTTTTAAATTAGCGCCTTAGCGCCTTTGCGTGAGACATTTTTTTCTCTGTGTTCTCTGTGGTTAAACAAATAGAAATTAGAAACTGGAAATTAGAAATTTGGAAAACCAGAGACTGAAATAGTGGACAGCTTACAGCTCACTGTTTACGGGTTTTTCCTGATTTGTGCCTTTGCCTGCCCGCAACGCTTCGCTTGCGAGGCGGACGGGCGTGAGACATTTTTGCCTCTGTGTTCTTTTTGGTGAAATATATATGGAAACAGGATAAATGAAAGCTTATTTTTTAAAACCAATAATTTGCGCAATGCTTGTTTTGTTGTATTCAGGCTGTGCTCTGGATACCATAACAGTAAAAACGGACGAAGAGAAGGTGGTTGCCGTTTATAAATTAGACAGCTCTTATTACTACTATGTAGAGTCGCGGCTGCAAAAAATAAAGGGCGATATTGACAAGGCACTTTTATATCTTAAGGAGGCCATTGAGAGAGATTCTGATTCTTTATATCTGCAAAAAGAGCTTGCCAGTCTTTATTTTATTCGAAAAGAAAAACAAAAGGCATTAAGCGTTGTCGAAGGTGTTTTAGAAAAGGATCCTGAAAATATTACAAGTCTTATAATGTATGGGAAAATAAAACAGGATTTAAAACAACTTGATGATGCTGGAAAAGCATATGAAAAAGTTATTGCCGCTGATCCAAAACAGAAAAACATCTATTTACTGCTTGGTATTATTTATATCGAAAAAGGCGAATTTCCTGAAGCTTTGCATGTATATGAGAGACTGATTGAACATTTTCCAGCCTCTTATACCGGTCATTTTTTTATGGGAAAAATTTATGCAGAGCAGGGGGATGTGTTAAATGCTGAAAAAGAATTCAAAAAAACATTAAATTTCAGGCCTGACCTTGAGGAGCCGCAGTTTGAGCTGGTAAAGTTGTATAAAAAAACGGGAAAAGATAAAAGTATTATTCAGGTTTTTAAGGATATTCTGAAAACAAATCCAAACAATATTCAAGCTTCCATGGAGCTTGGCTATTATTATAATAAAAACGGAATGCAAAAGGAATCTGAAGAATTATTAAAAAAACTCGGCTCAGACAGTTTGTCAAATACAGAGATTATAGTTAAGTTTATTAAAGTTTATCTGGATAAAAAAAAATATGATGAGGGTTTAATTGTTTTAAATGAGATGTTGAAAGGAGCGCCTGAGAGTTCAGATATAAATTATGTCATGGGAATATTATATGACGGAATGAAAAACAGTAAGGCTGCGATAGAACATTTAAAAAAGGTATTACCGGATTCAAAATTTTATCAAAATTCTGTTATTCATATTGCCTTTTTATATCAGAAGCTGGACATGATCAGGGATGCTGTAGTTTATTTAAAGAATATCATAAAAAACAATCCTGATAATCCTGAATTTATGCTTTATCTTGGAACATTTTACGAGGAGATCGAAAAATATAAAAATGCGGAAGAAATTCTTAAACAGGCGCTTGAGATAGATCCGTACAGCAGTGAAATCCATTTTCGTCTTGGAATTGTTTATGATAAATGGGGCAGAAAAAACGATTCAATAAAAGAGATGAAGACAGTGATAAGTCTTGATCCCAAGAATGCAAATGCTTTGAATTATCTGGGTTATACTTATGCTGATTCAGGAGAAAACCTTGATGAGGCAGAAGGTTTAATCAGGGAGGCATTAAAATATAAACCTGATGACGGCTATATTATTGATAGCCTTGGATGGGTATATTTTAAAAGAGGTAATTTTAAGGAAGCATTAAAATATTTGAAAAAGGCGTTTGATCTGGTTCCTGATGATCCTGTTATACTGGAACATCTGGGAGATGTTCATATGAAGATAAACAACAAACCAAAAGCTCTTAAATATTACGAACAATCTTTTTTAAAGAAAAAAGATAATAAAACAGAGCTCGAAAAGAAGATTAGGGAATTAAGGGATTGAGTATCAGGGAATTAAGGATTTCACCGCTAAGTCGTCTTATAAAAATGAAACATGCGATTAGAGACCTTTGCAAAACACCCCCTTTTGCCCAATTACTGCGTCAGGCTCAAATTTCAATCCTCAAAATATTCAATATATTCCTGTGGTTGAAATCTTCGCCCTCCTTGAACTTAAACAAAATTGAGCATTTTTCAAAGGTCTCGATTATTCTTATTGCGGCTGCCTTTTTTCTTTCCGCCTGTAGCAGCATTTCAGGCATGGCTTCAAAGAAATCTCTGGTTTCTGAAAAATCATATGAAGCTGAAAGAGTGCTTTTATCTCTGGAAAATAAGAATAATAAATTAAAAACATTCAAAGGTACAGGAAAGGTTACATTCTGGAAAAAGGATAAAAAAGGGTTTATTTCCAGTGTAGCATGGGCCGGATCAGAGCCGGATAAAATAAGGATTGTCATGCGCAGTCTTTCTGGACAGCCTCTTGTCAGCCTTGCATCCGATGGCAAGTGGACGTATCTTTTATCACATTCTCAGCAGCGTTTTTATAAAAAGCCTTCCAAAAATTCCACTCTAAAGAAATTTATTTCAATTGCTATCAAACCCGTTGATGTTGTTTCAATCTTAGCCGGCCGGATTCCGGTTAGCACGTACGATTCAATTACAATTAAAAAAAACGAATCAAAGCAAGGATATATTCTTGTTTTAAAAAATAGCAGGAACGAAGTTTTTGAAAAAATATATATTGATGAAACCAGGACAAATGTACAACAGATTGAAATGTTTAATATAAATGGCTCATTATTGTACAGGGCAGAGTTTGTGGGAATGCAGGACATTAATGGCTATCAGGTCCCTTTGCAATTATTTTTTTCAGGCCCGGATGGAGACAGTTTGCAGCTTAATGTTAAAAGATACTGGGCAGATGTTTCTGTTTTACCATCGACTTTTGTTCTGACTCCGCAAAAAGGATTAGAAGATTAGAAGATTAGAAGATCAGAAGATTAGAAGATTAGAAGATTAGAAGATTAGAAGATTAGAAGAAAAAGAAAAGGGATGAACCCTGGTCGCCTTTTGCGCAGCCGAAGGCGGGTAAACATCGAACATTTTCTGGTTCCCATGCTCCAGCGTAGGAACCTATATGGTATGCATTCCCACGCTGGAGCATGGGAACGAGCAAAAAAAGTGTTAAGTGTTAAGTGTTAGGTGTTAAGTGTCAGGATTAAAGGATTAGGGATTAAGAATAAATTTCTTTGCGAACTTTGCGGCTTGAGCGAAGCGGGCGGTGAAAAAAATACAAACAGAAATTAGAAACTGGAAATTAGAAATTAGAAAACCTGAGGCTGGAATACTGGAAATTTGACAGGATTTACAGGAAAATAAAAAATCCAAAAAATCCAGTTAATCCTGTCAAAAGAAATAATATTTTTACTTTGCGAACTTTGCGGCTTGAGCGAAGCGGGCGGTGAAACAATTTTCTGTCGACCAAAATTCAAAACTAAAAATTCAAAATTATATTGCGCCTTAGCGCCTTTGTGTAAAAAATGGAATATTTGAACAATAAAAAAATGCTAAATATTATAAAAAATGTCTTGAACACTCGTGAAACCAAAATTCTGTCAGATTCTGCGACACTTAGCTCATGCGGCCTGAGGTGTTGTGACGAGCCGCAGCTGAAAACAGAATATCGCCAGGCCTTTTCTCTGGATGTTGACCGCATTCTCCATTCTCTTGCATATACACGATATATTGACAAGACTCAGGTTTTCTATCTGATTAAAAATGACCACATTACTCACAGAGTGCTTCATGTTCAGCTTGTGTCAAAGATCGCCAGAACTATTGGACGTTTTTTGAGATTAAACGAGGACCTTATAGAGGCAATAGCTCTTGGCCATGATATTGGCCATCCTCCTTTTGGTCATGACGGTGAAAGATTTTTATCCGAGCTTTGCATAGCAAACAATATTGGATATTTTGTGCACAGCGTTCAGGGCGTTCACTTCCTGGACAGGGTTGAAAACAAAGGAAAAGGCTGGAATCTTTGTTTGCAGACCCTTGACGGGATATTGTGCCATGACGGAGAAATACACAACCAGCTGCTTGAACCAGTAAGAGATAAATCTTTTGATACACTGAAGTATGAAATGTTGTGCAAAAAAAACGATCCGGAAACAAAGCTTATCCCCATGACACTGGAAGGTTGCGTTGTAAGGATGGCAGATACAATAAGTTATGTTGGTCGAGACATAGAGGATGCCATTCGTCTTAATATTATAAAAAGGTCTGATATGCCCGAACTAAGCAATAGACTGCTTGGTAATACAAACGGTAAAATAGTATATAATCTTGTAACTGATGTTATTGAAAACAGTTTTCAAAAGCCCTGTGTTGCCTTTAGTTCCGATGTGTCTGAGGCATTAAAAATTCTTAAACAATTTAATCTTGAATATATTTACCTGAATCCAAAGATAAAAAAGAATTCGCAGCACATAAAAGAACTTTTTGAAAAACTTTTTGAAAAACATTTAAAGGATATTGAAAAAGAAAATCTTTCCTCAGTGATATTTACAAATTTTTTAAAAAATATGTCTAAAGAATATATTGCTGATCACAGCAATGAGGAGATTGTAAGGGATTTTATTGCCGGCATGACTGATCAGTATTTTTTAAGACAGGCGGAGCAGAATTAGGGATTAGAGAATAAGTGTTAATGCCGGCCTAACGCAAAG
>CAYYMU010000137.1:0-6175 GCA_964472445.1 uncultured Desulfobacteraceae bacterium | reverse complement strand
GCTCACTTATAAGTCTTCAACTCATATAGGGTTAACACCTATATATTAAATACGTTACCGTATTCACGAATCAAAGCACTAAATGTCATTTCGTTTCAGTGTCAGTTTCTTTATATCGGCAATAATCATGTAAAGCGAAGGAACGAGTACAAGTGTAATAACAGTCGCGAAAACAATACCGAAGCCGAGCGATATGGCCATGGGAATTAAAAATTTTGCCTGCCTGGATGTCTCAAATATCATGGGCGAAAGCCCCCCAAAGGTAGTAAGAGTGGTGAGCATAATCGGTCTGAAACGCTGAATTCCTGCCTCCTGAATCGCTTCCAAGTCTGGAATCCCACTACGTCTTCTTTTGTTAGCAAAGTCTATCATGACGAGAGAGTCATTTATTACCACGCCGGATAAGGCGACTACACCGAACATGCTCATAACGCTCAGACTGTATCCCATTAAAAGATGGCCGATTACCGCTCCAACAATGCCGAAAGGCACACATGCCATTACTATTATCGGCTGGATATAGCTGTTAAAAGGAATTGCCAGCATGGCATAAATGGCGATTAACGCCATAAGAAGCCCATACATCAGGCTCTCCATACTTTCACTCGTGTCGGCCTGGCGGCCCTCGAAACCATATGAGAGTCCTGGATAATTTACTTGCAGTCTGGGAAGTATGTCTGCCTTAAGGGATTTTGAAATTTCCCCCGCCTTGCTCCGGGGGCGCACATCCGCTGAAACCGTCACGACCCTTTGGGCGTTTCTCCTGTCAATGCTGGTGTATGCTCTTCCCCTGTTGAAGGTCACAGCCTGCCTTAAGGGGATTTCCTTTCCCGAAGGGGTTCTCAGTATCATTTCTTCGAGATGGTATTCTGACAACCTTTCTTCGAGGGGGAGCCGTAACATGACCTTTACCTCGTTTTTGCCCCTTAGCTGTCTCAATACCTCTGATCCGTAGTATGCGTTTCGAATTTGTCTCGCTATTTCCCTTGAGCTAAGACCCAGACTTCGTGCTTCAGGTTTTACCTGAAAGTCGATTTGCTGTTTTCCAGGAGCAAATCCATCATCGATGTCCGATACTCTTGGAAAATAGGACAATGAATCGGCAAGTTCTGCACTTGCCTCTTTTAAGACTTTTAGATCATTGTGGCGCAGCTCAAGGGTTATGGCAGAGCCTCTGCCTGGCCCCCCTACATCAGATTCAAATTTGATCGATTCAATCCCGACAGGCGTACCTGCGGCTTTTCTCCACTGACTTGTAAACTCGGCAGTTGAAATTGGCCTTATATCGGGATCTGTTAAATATACCCTGGTTTGACTCTCGTTCTCGGCAATTTTGGTAAATATTCCCTTTACCAGTTTATCGCCGCCGTTTTTTTTGGCTACTTCTTTGGCAGCGTTCACTGCCTTTTGCTGAATGTTCAGAGTTTTCTGAACCGCAGTTCCATAGGGAAGTATTATTGTAGCCTGAGAAAAATCAGATTCTATCTTGGGAAAAAGCTCAAATCCCATTCTGCCACTTTGTATAAGACCTATTGTAAGAATAAGAATAGCAATACCTGAAAAAAAAGTAATATATCGATTGCTCAGCACAAATCTTAGAAAAGGCCCGTAGCGCATTCTTATGAATCTGGAAAAGCGAATACTGAAGGCATTTTGCTTTTTTTGTATCCATCCCAAAAAGCCGGCGGATTGTTTTTCTTTTTGATGTCCAAGGTGGGCAGGGAGGACAAAAAGGCATTCGATCAGAGATATGGCAAATACGCTTATAACCACAAATGGTATGTGTTTGAATACCTTACCCATTATACCGGGGATAAAAAGCATTGGTATGAAGGCTACTATATTCGTCAGGACACTGAAGGTAACAGGCATGGCAATATCCCTGGCGCCGCGAATCGCAGCATTTATCCAGGGAAGACCCTCCTGACGATAGTGGTATATGTTTTCACCCGCGACAATCGCATCATCAACCACAATTCCAAGGGCAATAATAAATGCAAACATTGTGATCATGTTTATACTTACCCCAAGCGGAGAAAGTATAAGAAAAGACCCTAAAAACGAGATAGGGATTCCAAGACTGACCCAGAAGGCAAGATGTATATCAAGAAATACGGCAAGCAGGATAAATACCAGGCCTAATCCGATGAAACCGTTTCTCAGCATAAGATTGAGTCGCTGTCTGTAGTGATCAGACCTGTCGCGTATTACGTCAATAGATAGACCGGGAGGCAGATTCTGCCTTATGGTTGTCATTTTGTTTTTCAGCGCGTCTGAAACAGTGATCGGCGTCTGATCCCCAATCCTGTAAACATCAATCATAATGGAAGGTTCGCCATTAAAGGTTGCGAAACTATCGGTTTCTTTAAAATCGTCTTTTATTTCAGCGATATCTTCAAGCAGTACTTCGGTGCCGTCATTGGATGTAATAATGGGAATTATTGCAAACTCATTTCCGTAGTAACGGCGCTCTTTCATGCGTACCAGAACATCGCCCCCGTCTGTTTTTATAGCCCCGCCAGGAAGTTCTACTGAGGCAGCGGCTATTCTGTCTGCCACTTCATCAAGGGTGAGATTATAGATCCGAAGAGTTTCCTGAGAAATTTCAATGCTTATCTCAAAATCACGTATTCCTGAAAGATCAACCTGGGTAATTTCAGGGTCTAAAAGCAGCGTGTCTTGAATTTCCTCTGCTGTCTGTCTTAATACCCAATCGCTCTGCCGGCCATAGAGAGCAAGTGAGACAACCGCCCTTTTTCTTGCTGCAATTGCAACATTGGGTTCTTCAGTCTCTTCCGGAAATGAGGTAATCCTGTCCACCTCATTCTTAATGTCCTGGGCAAGGCGATTAATATCTCCGCCATCGATCATCTCTATCCGGACATTGCCCGATCCCTCATTGGCGGTTGAAGTAATTTCCTTGACCCCTTCAATGCCCTCAACTGCCTCTTCTACCGCGAATATTATACCCCTTTCAACCTCCTCGGGACTGGCCCCAGGATAGGCCACGCTTACATTGACCACATCAATTTCAAATTCGGGAAAAAGCTCCTGCTTGATCTTGCTTCCCCATAAAAAACCCCCAACAAGCAAAACCACCATAAAAAAATTGGCAGTAACGGCATGCCTGGCCATCCATGCTATGGGACCCTTGCCATTCATATCTTTTGTCGAAGATTTAAGCATTGTCCTTATGCCCCTGTCTGGCAATATCCGTCCCTTTCACCATTACAGGCATTCCTTCTACCGGCGCCGGCAAATCTGAAGTAATAATCTGTTCCCCGGGTGAAAGCCCTTTTCGAATAATTACAACCTGAGAGTCTCTCCAGAGAGTTTCCACCTTTTGAATATGAAGGGTGTTGTTTTCTCGCAATACCCACACATGGGTGTTGTCCCTGAGAGCTGTTCTGGGTATTGAATAGACATTTTCAAGTTCATCCCCGTCGATTTCAACTCGCACATATTCCCCGATAAGCATCCGGGGCTTTGATCTGTTTTGTTCCTTCAGCCCCAGCGGGTCCCTGATTGAAATTAGAATACGAGCCATGCGTCCTTCGCTTTCAAGATCGCTTAAAAGCTTTATAACACTGCCTTCTCGCAGTGCGTCCTGTCTGTAGTAAACTCTTGCCTTTGAAGCAGAGTCCTGGGAATTTTCGGGTATTGATATCCATTTGAGACGATCTACAGGAATAGATGCTTCAGCCCAATATTCATCGGTATCTACCAGTTCGGCAAGTTGATCCTGAGCAGTTACCTGTGATCCCAGTTCAACGTTTTTCGAACGGACTATGGAATTAAAGGAAGTTTTGATAATGGTCCTGGAAAGATTAACCTTTGCCTGTTCCAGGTTTGCTACGGCTGCTTTAAGGCTGGCATTTGCCTTTTCAAGATGGGGTTTTCTAAGAGCAAGCTCAGAGTCAAGCTCCCCGGCATCTTTACCGTCGTTTAACAGCTGCCATTCCCTTTTGGCAACATCCTGATGTCCCAGCTCCAATTTCAGGGAATACCTGGCTTCCGCGACCTGAGATTCCTTCTGGACAATATCGAGATTGTAATCTACAGGATCAATCCGGAGTATTTCTTTTTCAGCCTTAAAAAGCCCTCCCTCCATGAATTCAGGGTGCAGCCATATGATCTCACCCGAGACTCTCGACTTCAGAGTCGTCTGGCGCGCAGGCACAATAGAACCCATTACACGTACAATTATATTGTGCGGGCCTGGGTGCACCTCCTTAACCTGTACAAATGCTATCATCTTTTTTGGAGGCATCTTCTTTGCCTTTGGCGCTGAGTTCTTGAAGTATGTCGCGCCCGTGATACCTCCTGCAAGTAATATCATACAGATAAATGCTCTGATCAGGATTACCATGTTTCTTCTTTTTTTAGAGGTATTTTTAATGGCCTTTTCAGGATTCTCTATTTTGTGTTTTTCCATTTCTCGTTCATCCAGTTTTTGATGGCGTCGTGAAAAATCCCATCTGCAATTAAGTTCGTGACTTTAAAATAATTCAACTGTAGTTTTTGCCGGTTATCACAACTGAAGACTGATTGTTTAAAGCTATTCTGGTTTCAAGTGCTGAGAAGGAGCATAATGTAGTTTTTTACGATGCCATCAGTTTTTTATGCTGCTAATGAATTTAAAAACGCTGCTTTTGCTCTATCTCCCTCATCCATGTCCCCCCGAGTGCTCTGTGAAGGCTTATTCTGTCCAGTATAAGCTGGGCTTTTTTCTGGATAATGTCTATCTCAAGATTTTGAACCGTTAGAAGCTGGGTCAACACGGGCAAATACTCATTCAGTCCCTTTCTATATCGTTCCCTTGCTTCATTAAGAGCGCTTTTAGCGGCTTTTATTTCTCTTTCAAGCGCCTCTATATGCTCTTTTTGTTTTGCCTCGCTGATAAGCGCGTCCTCAACCTCTTTTATTGCTGTGAGGACAGTTGAACGGTAGGATGCGAGGTTCTCATCCGCCATTGCTATCTGGCGGTTTACTTCTACTTTCCTCCTGTTACCATCCAGAATAGGCGCGGTCAACTTACTTGCAAAACCAATAAGCCAGTTGTCCAGCAGCAGACCAAGGCTTTCGGAGTTCAGCTTTAATGATAACGTGAGATCAATGTTAGGAAGACGGTCGGCCTTTGCCGCGGCAATCTTCCAGTCAACTGCTTTCAGTCTCAGGCCTGCGGAGCGGATGTCCGGTCTTCGTGAAAGCACATCGGCAGGTATTCCGGTAGAGGGAAGTTCCTGCAGGGCTGGAAGACCGTCACGATTGATCTTTATATCGGCATCCGGTGCTTTCCCAAGCAATAGGGCAAGCTTGTTAAGCAAAATCTTCTCTTGTGCCTCAACCAGAGGAATCCGGCCCTTGACTTTTTCCACCACCTGCTTTTGCTGGTATATATCAAGGGCTGAGACCATTGCATTTCTAAACCTGAGTTGTATTAGTTCCAAATAGGTAATATTCGTTTTCAGCTGCTCTTCAAGCAGTCTTTTCTGCATTCGCTGGGAAATAATGTTTATCCACTGTTCCGTCACCTCGGCAGCAAGGGTCATGGCAATTGTGTTAAAATCCTCACGGCTTGCAGATGCCTCAAGAATCGCCGCCTCCTGCTGTGATTTTATCTTTCCCCATAAATCAAGTTCGTAACTGCTCACAAGACCGAGTGAATAGTTTTTAACTGTTTGCCTTGAAATGGTCGAACTTTTTGTTTTCTGCCTGGAATGTGAAGTGCCTGCGTCTCCTGTGAGACCCGGGACAAGCAATGATCCTGCCTGAAGCGCGCGAGCCTTTGACTGCATGAGTCTGGCCCATGCCTCTTTGAGCGACAGATTTCCTGCAAGGGATATTTCCACGAGGTTGTCCAGCTCTTTATCATTAAAACTTTTCCACCACTTATCGGGTTGTTCAGATCCCTGGCTGTACAATGAAAAAGTTTTTGGCAGCCTTCCCTCGGGCTGCTGCCTCTGTTGGGCCTTAAAATGACTACAGGATGTGCTGATAGATATAGTAACTAATAACACCAGCAGGTATTTAAAAATGATAAATTTGGAATCAGTAATATTCATAAAAATTGTTTGCCTTAAAATAAAAGCCGCTTCTGAAAAAACACTACGCCTTGTAATCGCAACAGTTATAATTAAATTAAAACCAGAAAAAACTCATGTATAACAAATCG
>CAYYMU010000136.1:0-6309 GCA_964472445.1 uncultured Desulfobacteraceae bacterium | reverse complement strand
ATTTTAATTTAATCATAACTGAAGACTGATTGTTTAAAGTTATTCTAATTTCAAGCGCTGCAGAGCGGCATAGTGGAGCTTTTTACGATTCCATCAAGATTAAATTGTCAAAATGTTCATATGGTTGAAATCTTCCTTTTTCCTGGACCTGACCAAAATGGTTGCCCCGATAACCATCTCAGCTTTTAGAAAGCAGGGCCGGCCTGTGCAAAAAACAAACAAAAAGACCATTCTTTTATCTATGAATTTCCTTTGTCTCAACTCTTGCTATTAACAGCTAATTATGACATTATATTTGAGTTTTTAATATTGTTATAGAATGCCTTTCATTGAGAGACCTTTGGTTTTTGCAGGGCTTTTTCTAAATCGGCTTTTTTGCAGGAGATGTTGTATAAGATAATGGACGAGAAATATAATCCAAAAATTGTTGAATCAAAGTGGCAGTCTTATTGGAATGAAAAAGGATTGTTTAAGTCCAAAGAAGATCCTGAAAAGGAAAAATACTATCTTCTTGAAATGTTCCCATATCCTTCAGGTAATATTCACATGGGACATGTTAGAAACTATACCATAGGAGATGTAGTAGCCAGATATAAAAGGATGAGGGGCTTTAATGTCCTGCATCCAATGGGATGGGACGCTTTTGGAATGCCTGCGGAAAACGCAGCTATTGCAAACAATACTCATCCGGCAAGATGGACATACAATAATATTAACTCCATGCGTTTGCAGCTCAAGCGTATAGGTTTTAGTTATGACTGGGACAGAGAAATAGCCACATGCAGGCCTGAATATTACAGATGGGAACAGTGGCTGTTTTTAAAGATGTATGAAAAGGGTATGGCATATAGAAAGAAGTCTTTTGTAAACTGGTGTAATACATGCCAGACTGTTCTTGCCAACGAGCAGGTAGAAGCAGGCATGTGCTGGAGGTGCGGTAAGCCGGTTTGCCAGAAAGAGTTATGGCAGTGGTTTTTTCGTATAACAGATTATGCCGAAGACTTACTGGCTTTCTGTGACAAGCTTCCCGGCTGGCCTGACAAGGTCATTACCATGCAGAAAAACTGGATTGGCAGAAGTACAGGCGCTGAAATAAGATTTCCGATTGAAAATCCAAAAGACAGTTCAGATAAATTCATACCTGTATTTACAACCCGTCAGGATACTGTTTTTGGAGCAACCTTCATGTGCCTTGCGCCTGAACATCCTCTTGTGTCCAAGCTTTCAAAGGGTACTGCCCAGGAAAATAAAATCAGAGAATTTGTAGAACGCATGTCGATGCAGGACAGATCTGACAGGGCTGTTGAAAATTATGAAAAAGAAGGTGTTTTTACCGGTGCATATTGCATAAATTCATTAAGCGGCAGGCGCATGCCAATATATACAGCTAACTTTGCTCTTATGCAATATGGTACAGGCGCTGTTATGTCTGTACCTGCACATGATCAGCGTGATTTTGAGTTTGCCCGGAAATACGGGCTTGAAATTGTCGTCGTTGTAAAGCCTTTGGATAAAGACCTTGATGCCGCCCACATGACTGAGGCATATACAGGCCAAGGGGTTATGGTTAATTCAGGTCAGTTTGACGGCATGGAAAATAAAAAGGCCCTTGATGAAATCGCTTCTTTTCTTAATAAAAAGGGCTTTGGCGAAAAAACAGTTAATTTCAGATTAAGAGACTGGGGTGTTTCCCGGCAGCGTTACTGGGGCGCTCCTATTCCAATAATTTACTGCAAAAAATGCGGAATTGTTCCAGTTTCTGAAGAAAGCCTTCCAGTTTTACTGCCTGAAGATGTTGATCTTCTTCCCGGAGGAAAATCACCACTTGCAAATATCGATTATTTTGCAAAAACAACTTGTCCAAAATGCGGGAGCTCTGATGCAAGAAGAGAAACCGATACAATGGATACGTTTGTTGAATCATCCTGGTATTTTGAAAGATACTGCAGCGCAGATTACAGCAGTGGCATGTTCGATAAAAAGCCGGTTGATTACTGGATGCCGGTTGACCAATACATCGGCGGTGTTGAACATGCTATTTTACACCTTCTTTATTCAAGATATTTTACACGAGTGCTTAAAGATATCGGACTTATAAATTACAAGGAGCCGTTTACCAGACTGCTGACTCAGGGCATGGTCTGCAAGGAAACTGTTTCATGCCCTGAACATGGATATCTTCTGCCTGAAGAGGTCAAATCAGGCAAGGAAGAAAGTTTCTGCAAAAAATGCGGCAATAAAGTTGTAATCGGCCGGGTTGAAAAAATGTCCAAGTCAAAAAAGAATGTCATAGATCCTAATATTATGATTGATCAGTATGGTGCTGATGTTACAAGGCTTTTTTGTCTTTTTGCCGCTCCTCCGGAGAGAGATCTTGAATGGAGCGACCAGGGTGTGGAGGGCGGATACCGCTTTCTGAACCGCATATGGAATCTTGCTGCAGGCTGGATGGACCAGATAAGAGAAGCAGCTCCTTTTAATGGAAGTGCCGACGAATTAGGCGGCACTATTAGGGCATTGTATAAAAAAACACATCAAAGCATAAAAAAGGTTACCACTGACATAGAAAACAGATTTCATTTTAATACTGCAATCAGTGCTGTAATGGAGCTCGTTAATACCATGTACAGTATAGATCCGGCAGAAAAGCGCGCTGAAGCTGCCAGAGTGATGAGATTTGCAATGGAATCGTCAATACTTCTTTTGTCACCCATAGTTCCTCATTTTACTGAAGAACTCTGGTTTGCTCTGGGACACGAATCAAGTGTTCTTTTAGAAGCATGGCCATCATACAGGGAAGATGCTTTATTGCAGGAAACCCTTGAAATAGTGGTTCAGATAAACGGCAAACTTCGCAGTAAATTCATGGTAAATGCCGGTACAGACGATGAGACAATAAAAAATACAGCTCTTTCAGATGAACGCGCCAGAAAATTCATAAACGATAAACCAGTAAAAAAAGTTATTGTTGTTAAAGGGAAACTGGTAAATATTGTAGTATAAAAAATGACGGTTTCGTAAAAAGTCGAATTTGTTCGCTATGTGAGCATTTTTGGGATTCCAAAACTGCTCAATGTCGCTTACAAATGACTTTTTACAATTGCATCTAAAATAAAGGAGAAAGATGTTTTTAAACGGAAAAATAATCAGGACTGTTTTTACAATATCTTGTTGTCTGGTTTTTTTATCAGCATGCGGCTACAAATTTGCCGGTGGAGGCAGTCTTCCGTCAGGGGTACAAAGTGTTTTTATAAAAATGCTTAAAAACCAGACTTCTGAAATCGGTGTGGAAAATACATTTACAAATGATCTTATATATGAATTTACAAGAAACAGCAAACTTGCAGGCAGAAATAAGGCCGATGCTGTACTGTCCGGCGTTGTTAAATCAATGAGCGTTCATACTATATCACACAGGGGAGTCAGCACATCTCTTGAGAGAAGGGTAGTGCTTACGCTTGATTTAAAACTGACTGATAATAAAGGCAGAACAATATGGTCTAAAAAAGGTATTTCTGATAATGAGGCATATGATGTTAACTCTGACAAGCTGACAACAGAAAAAAACAGGCATGATGCAATTGTAGTTCTTTCGAAAAGGCTTGCGGAAAAAGTTTATAATAGTCTAACAGAGAATTTTTAGACATGGGGAAATTTGTTAGTCTGGTATTAATGCCTTGAATTTTTTTTAAATTTCCCCGTTAGATTTTTTTCTTAAAAATTAACGGGGATTAATCTATAATGTGGTTGAATTGACCAGACCAGCAAGGCGGGATATTTTCCTTGAAGCTGTTTTTTTATGGATAGTGCCTTTTTTTGCTGCCTTATCGATAATAGATTGTGCTTGAGTAAGTTTGATTAAAACTTTCTCTTCAGGCTCTTTACCTGCGGCAAGCCGTACATCTTTGACAAGGTTTTTAACCTTTGTTTTTACTGTTTTGTTGCGCATGCTTCTAATTTCGTTTTGACGCGCCCGTTTTAATGCAGATTTATGGTTAGCCAATTTATAAAACTCCTTTTCCATATGTTTAAAAAAAATTAGCTATCTGATATTAAAAGGCATGTCAAGTTAAATTTGACAGTTTATATTGAAAGCAACCAATGTCTGAAAATACTCGCGTGACAAAAGCAGCAGGTGTTGTAAGCCTTGCAACCTTATTAAGCCGTATGTTCGGTTTCGTAAGGGATGTTATAATTGCCTGGTTTTTTGGAGCTGGACTTAGTTCAGATGCTTTTTTTGTAGCATTCAGGATTCCCAATCTGCTTAGAAGGCTTTTTGCTGAAGGTTCGCTCAGCATTGCATTCATACCTGTATTTACCGAATATCTGACAATCAAAGGCAGAGAAGATGCTTTCAGGCTGGCCAGATGCGCCATATGGCTTGTTTCCATTATCCTGGCTGTTGTTGCAGTCCTCGGTGTTTTTATGTCTCCTGTTATTATAAGGATCATTGCTCCGGGATTTATAAGTTCGCCTGAAAAGTTTCATTTAACTGTCAGTCTTACCCGAATCATGTTTCCTTATATTTTTTTCATTGGACTGGTAGCCCTTTCCATGGGAATTTTGAATAGCCTCGGCCACTTTGCGGCCCCGGCCCTTGCCCCGGTTTTTTTAAATATTGCAATTATCTGTTCTGTATTTTTTATTTCACCGTATATGTCTGACCCTGTAACCGGACTTGCCATAGGAGTGCTTATAGGCGGTGTTTTACAGCTTGCACTTCAGATTCCATTTCTTATTAAAAAGGGGCTGTATTTCTGGCAGAGGACAACTACAGTACATCCCGGCCTGAAAAAAATAGGATTGTTAATGCTTCCTGCTGTATTTGGTGCAGCAGTTTATCAGATTAACATTCTGGCAGGAACCCTTCTTGCTTCATTGCTGCCTGAGGGTAGTATTTCATACCTTTATTATGCAGACCGGCTGGTACAGTTTCCACTTGGTCTATTTGCCATAGCAATAGCTACTGCTGTTTTGCCTACCCTTTCAAGGCAGGCGGCCTCAAAAGATTTTGAGGCTGTTAAAAATACTTTTGCCTATGCAATGAAGCTTGTGTTATTTTTGTCAATACCTTCAATGGTTGGCCTTTTTATACTCAGAGAGCCAATTGTAGCGCTGTTGTTTAAAAGAGGCGTTTTTGATTCCAAAGCTACACAATTGACTTCATATGCTCTTTTATACTATAGTATGGGTTTATGGGCATTTTCAGGTGTCAGGGTAGTTGTTTCTACATTTTATGCTTTGCAGGACACAAAAACTCCTGTTCGCATCGCAATAATATCGATTATTGCAAACATACTGCTTGGAATTATTTTAATGGGTCCTCTTGCTCATGGTGGCCTTGCGCTTTCAACTTCTCTTGCTTCAATGTTAAATTTTGTACTTCTTGTACTGGCATTAAGAAAAAAACTCGGCAACCTGGGATTAAAAGCCATAGCCAAATCTGTTTGCAAAATTGTTTTTTGTTCGGCAATAATGGGCCTGGTTGTAATGGCCATCTCAACTTTTATGATCCCATTGTCGGACATATCTTTAAAGAGCCTTTTCTTCAGCCTTATGGCAACAATAATAATCGGCCTCCTTTTTTATACGGCTTTTTCCTTTTTAATGAAAAGTTCAGAATTAAAAGAAGTTTGGGGCGTAATTTTCAGTGGTATAAGAAAAAATTGACTGTTAAAAAAAATATCATATTATCTCTGTTAATATTGTTTTTGTTTTCCCTGTTTTTGCTTATAATATCTGGAGACAATGGATTTGTCGATTTCATCCTAATAAATAGTGAAAAAAACAGGGTGGTTGAACAAAATAAAAAACTTGTGCAGAAAAACATTGTTATGGGTCGTGAGATAGAACGATTAAAAAATGACCCAAAATTTATTGAAAATATGGTAAGAAAAGAACTGGGGTTAATAGGTAAGGATGAACTTATATTTAAAACAGATAAGAATAATGGCAAAAAAAAATGACTGACGATTCAAAGTGTTATACAAAAACAATGGCAGATGTTTACTTGAGTCAGGGCCATTTAAGCAGAGCTGCAGAAATCTATAGATTTCTTTTAAAGAATGAACCTTACAGGCAGGACATTATTGATGGACTCTCTGAAATTGAAAAAAAACTTTCTGAAAAGGCTGCGGGTGAGCCTGTTTTGCTGTTTAGCAAATGGATTGATCTTATGATAAAGTATAATGGCTTGAAAAATCTGGGCAAACTATGATATTCTTTGCTTGAAGACTTACAAGACACTTTCTGTCGTTAAATTAGTGGCTTTCAAATAACTCAACTGTAGTTTTTGCCGGTTATCGCAAC